>JAUWJJ010000058.1 GCA_030607765.1 Candidatus Aerophobota bacterium | reverse complement strand
CCGTTGTTTCTCTTTCAGACAGCGCCTGTCCCAGAATATCTGCTTCAAGTTCACCACGCTCCATATCCTGGGCATGGGCTTCTTCCAACATTGTCTTCATGCTAAACCTGTTGGAAAAAGGTATGTTGATGAGAATCTTGAGTTTATCCGAAAAAACAAAGATAAAAAATTTTACTTATATAATCAATTCTATGAAACTCATACTGGTTCCGAAGAGTACCTTATAAAATCAGGTCGGATAAAAGAAGGTATTTACCCTGAGAATGCTTACTATGATGCCAAAATAAAGCTTGTTGATGAGGAGGTAATTGGGAGTGTAATGGAGGCATTAAAGGAGTACGGCCTTTATGATAATACGCTGATAATTATTACCAGTGATCATGGAACCAGTTTAAGGCAGGAATGTTGGCCTTTGGGAGATTATATATATGACCCTGTGGATGTAGGAGATTTAGCCAACACTCACTCCGGCCTTTATGATGTGGATCTTAGAGTACCCTTTATCATAAAGGTACCTAACCTTCCTGAAAATATAATTGGAAAGGTGATTAAGGGACAGGTAAGATCTGTTGATATTACTCCTACTGTACTTGATTTGGTAGGAATACCCAAGGAGGAGATAAACCCATCTATGGATGGGGAAAGTTTGGTTACCTCTATTAAAAATTTAAAGGGACATGGGGAAAGAGCCTATGCTGAAACGGTATGGTCAGCATATGGAATGGGTGCAAGGCAGATGCTTCGGGAGAATAACTGGAAGTACATAAGGTATCATTCCTCAATGTACGAAGAATTCTTCGATTTACAGAAAGATTCCAGAGAACAGATAAATTTAATAGATAGACTTAAGTTCCATGCTCCCAAATGGTTAAAACAACTTAGGGAACAGCTAAACGATAATCTCAGAGCTGAGCCCAAAGGCATTGTCCGAGCAGAGATGCCGAAGGATGAGCAAAAAGCAATCCAGGAACGTTTACGAAGATTGGGCTATGTAACTGAATAACCTTTGGAGAGAAGAAGACCGGTTGGCCGAATTGGACTTGACCAGCCGGTTTTAAAATTGGGTTTATTTTGAGTTTATATTAATTTTTTGCATCAATTGTGTAAATTTTTTTAATATAATTGTTGAAAATGGTTGTTAGTAAAGAGCTATTTTTTTAGAGAGAATAGGGATAGAACTAATGGTTAGAGAGATAGTTATTGCCTAAGTGTAAAATAATTTTTGTCCTTAAAAAAAGGAGAGAGCTTAGTATTTATGTTGGAAAATAAATAAAAAAAATTGAGAGGGGAAAAATGAATTGTAAAGGATATGGCAACAGAGAAATTGTAGAAAGAGTAATGCCAGCGTCTAAGATAAAAGAAAAAATTAAAGGGTTAAAACAGGTTCTCATTAGTGGGCGATGTGCCAGGGAGTGTATTGATATTGCCTATGGTTTTTTCACTCCATTAGGGGGCTTTATGGGCAGGGAAGATGTGGGTGCGGTATGTGAAAAAATGAGCTTAGTAGATGGCACGCTCTGCCCTATTCCCATTATTCTGGACGTTAAGAATGAGGAAATCAAGAGGAAGAAAATTAAGGAAGGGGATACCATCCTTCTCACCTTTTCTGATAAACCCTTAGCTATCTTAGAGGTAGAAGAGATATTTAGCTATGATAAGATGAAAATGGCAGAAGCTGTGCTGGGTACAACCGATGAAAAACACCCCGGGGTAAAAATGTTTAATAAATTGGAAAATACATTTGTTGGAGGGAAAGTCACCTTGGTAAATCCTCCTGAGTTTCAACCACCTTTTGACAAATTCTGGTATACACCCCGACAACTGCGAGAAAAGATTGCTGAAAAGGGTTGGAAAAGGGTAGTAGCCCACCAAACAAGAAATGTGCCTCACAGTGGACATGAGTGGTTGATGAAGGGGGCCTGGTTTTCTGCTAATGGAGAGCTTCCTGTGGAGAAGCTACAAACAGGGATACTGGTAAGTTGTATAATTGGGCCAAAGCGGATGGGGGATTACATAGATGAAGCAATTGTTTCGTGTCATAATCAACTTCGTGAATCCAGATATTTTAGAGACGATATACATATGGTTTCTATTGCCTTGTGGGATATGAGGTATGCTGGGCCAAAAGAAGCTATTTTTCATGCCATTTTGAGGGAGAACTTAGGTTGCACCCATCATATGTTTGGCAGAGACCATGCTGGGGTAGGTAGCTTTTATGATCCATATGATGCCCACAGGATATTTGACCGGATTCCTGAGGGTAGCTTAAATATTAAGCCTGTACGTATCCTGGAATGGTGGTACTGCCCGATATGTGGAGAGGTAACCTACTCTGGCTTATGTGGACATAGCGAGGAAAGACAAGAATTTAGTGGAACTTTGATTAGAAGCATGTTAAAAGACAAAGTAAAGCCTACCAAGCTTATATTTAGGCCAGAAGTGTATGATAAGGTAATGGAATGTGCTGATAAGTATGGTTTTGGTTCTCCTTTTTGTACAGAGAAGTATTTAGCTGAAAGACAACCTGTGTTTAAGCTCTCAGCATTGTGAGAATGCAAAATAAAATGGAATAGGAGCATAAAATGAAAAATGTTATTTTACTTACAATAGATACACTGAGAAAAGATGCACTTGGATGTTATGGCAATACAAATAATACTCCTTTTATTGACTCTTTACAGGATAAATGCATCAAGTTTACTAATATGCAGGCCATTGGACCATACACTCAAGCCTCATTTCCAGGGATACTTACCTCTTCGTATTATCTTGAATACGGAAGGGGGAAAAAGCTTTCACCAAAAAGAACTTTAATCTCCGAAGTACTTAAAAAAGCCGAAATCACCACAGCTGGATTTCACTCAAATCCATATATTAGCGACTTTTTTGGCTGGAATAAAGGCTGGGATGTTTTTTATGATTCTATGGAGGACGAGGTAAGCGATGAAGTTCCCTATATAAAAGGAGATGTAATTAACAAAAAGGTAAATGAATGGCTATCCTCATATATTAAAGGAGAAAAATACAACCCATTTTTCCTGTGGCTGCACTATATGGATGTTCATGAGCCCTATGTCCCTGAAAAAAAATACATTAATATGGTTGAGCCTTCCATTGACCTTAACAAAGGTGAGATGTTTAATTTATTTAAAAACACACTGTTAAAAAGGGACATCTCAGATAAAGGGAAGGTAGAACTTCTAAAAAAACTTTACTTTGCCCGTGTTAGGGAAGTAGATGGTTATACTGAAGAGTTTTTTGCCATATTGAAAAAATTTGACCTCTTAAAAAATTCGGTTGTTATTATAAGCGCAGATCATGGCGATGAGTTTGGTGAGCATAATGGTTTATCTCACGATGGTAAAATGTATTCAGAGCTCATAAATGTGCCTTTCCTTATCTATGATTATACAAGAGATAAAGGTGAGGTATATGATACCCTGGTTAGTAATATCGATATACCTCCCACTATAGTGCATCTTTTTGGTTTTGAACCAGAGGAAAATTTTAAAGGGTGCTCCATTCTTCCTCTTACGGATTGCCCTGAAAGAGGATGTTTTGGTGAAGCCATTGACAAGAGAAGTGCCCACGAGAAGGAAACAGATAAGCCTATATATTATTACCAAAGAAAAGAGCTTAAAATAATATACAGGGAGAATATGGATAATTGGGAAATGTATAATCTTAAAGAGGACCCCAAGGAGGTAAATAATATAGTTGATATATCACCCCAAGCAGACAAGATGAAGGAGGTGTTGAGGCCAAGAATAGGAAGATGGGTTAAGGAATAAAAAATAAAATCACATAATAAGGAGGATTAAAAATGACTGAAGAAGTGGAGAAAGGATGTAAGGAGTTAGTTGAGAAATCAAAAGAAGTAATACGTGAAGTATTTAAAAAATTCAAGCCCTCTGAGACAGCTGTCACCTGGACAGGTGGGAAAGATAGCACCACAAACCTCTGGATTGTTTGTCAGGTGTGCCTGGAAGATAACATAGACTTTCCACAGGTTATGACAATTGACGAAGGCGATGCATTTACAGAGATCACAGACTTCCTGATAAGTATCTCAAAAAAATGGAATATAGATCTTAAATGGCTCTGTAATTTTGATGTACTTAAATGCTGCCAAAGCCACTTAGGTAATACTGTTAAGGTGAAGGATTTAAATGAGCGAAATCAAGCCGAACTTAAACGGATTGGCTTTGAAGAAGATTCATTCGTATTCGAAGCAGAATCTCAGGCAGGCAACCATCTAATGAAAACAGTTGTGTTTAATAAATTTATTGAGGAAAATAATATAAAAGCTATGCTTATGGCCCTTAGAAAAGATGAACAGGCAGCAAGGAAGCACGATGAGTATTTCACAAAGAAAGAAGGTGGCCATTTAATGCCCGAGCATACCAGAATATCTCCTACTTTGCATTTTACAGAAAGGGATATCTGGAATAATATTAAACTGCACAATATTCCCTATTGCTCACTTTATGAAATAGGTTACCGTTCCTTGGGAGCAAGAACTACCAGTAATCCAGGGGTAGTTGGTGTACCTGCCTGGGAACAGGATATTGAACATACACCTGAAAGAGCTGGAAGAAGACAGGATAAGGAAAAAGCAATGGAGAGACTGCGAAAGTTGGGATATATGTAAGGCTAATACTGTTGAGTTTGAAGGCTTACAAAGAATATACCAATCTGCGAGTTATGGAGAGGCTTTAGCCTCTCCATAACTGTAAGCTAATTTTTCCAAAGATGCTTTAATAAAAATATCAGAGCTTAAAGAGATTACCTTAAAGTATCGTTAAATAAGTTCGAACCCTGCCCGAATAAATAAGGAGGTAAAAGATGGCTAAAAAATGCCCTATTAATATGTGGATCAATGATGAAAGGTACGAAAAACTACAAAAAGCCGGCCTTACTAATATGGCAGAAGATGTATTAGCGTGTATGAAGGTCCTTAAGCTACAATGCACAGAGGAGCAAAAAGATGAAATTTTAAAGCTTTATCCAATGGCTAAGTTTGATACTGCCACTACTAAAAGTATTGAGCTACTTCCAGCAGAAGTGAAAAATAAAATGTTTGATCTGGTCATTAAGGAAAAGAGCTTAGATGTTGTGGAAGAATTTTTGAAAAGTGTAAGATAATGGAGAATAAATGAATGGCTCGTAGATCCCAGAATAAGGCTGGGAAAAGAGTTTTTCTTGATGGTAAGATGTTTTGGCTGATTGTTAACTTTTCTCCTGGAATCACCGAAACAGCTAAGGCTGTCCTCGAGGCAATAAAAACAAGCTTACCTGTACCTTAAGTCTTTCCTTAATATTTGAGGTTAAATCTGCTTAGTTAGGATTCAAAAGGGTACTAAATTAAGATCAAAATTTTTAAAGTAGCTACTTTTAAACTTTAAATCATCAAATCCAACTTCCACAATTAAGTAGTCGCAAGGCTTGAGAGCTTGCGTTTGTATATAATAGCTTTTCTTTCTTTTACGCAACCTAAAGGTTGCGGCTACTTTTAAGTTTTAAATCACCTGAAAACAATCCAGTTTTAAAATTTAATTAGCAAAAGCTCATCGATCCCACCTTCTCTCCTCAGCTCAGCAAATTATAAGGATTTTTCAGAAAACTGGGGAGTTTAAATTGACAAAGCTATGCTTTGTGCTATCTATTAAAGTATTGAAGTTTTTCAAACTTCAATACTTTAATAATGCTTGAAAGGAAAAAGTTATGTTAGAGAAAAATCTTGGTAAATTAAAAGAACTGGAAGAAAAGATATTTGAGTTAAGGAGGTTTCTTTGAGGCAAAAGAGGTAAGGCAAAAAATTAAGCACCTGGAGAGAGAACTCTCTCATCCTGGTCTCTGGAATGGTAAGTCTGTAAAGGCACTTCAGGAGTTGAGGTATCTTAGAGAAAAGGATAATGAATGGGAAAAATTAATAAAGATGCTCGAGGAAGTCACTACTTTAGGAGAACTGCTGAAAGAGGAAAGGGACAAGGATTTAGAGAAAGAGCTGGAAAGGAAAATTGAAGATCTGGGAAAAAGAGTAAGTAAGTTTCAAATAGAGTCTTTCCTTAGTGGAGAATACGATGAAGCTAATGCTATTTTATCTATTCATCCGGGAGCCGGGGGGACAGATTCCTGTGATTGGGCTCAAATCCTTTTACGAATGTACTTAAACTGGTGTAGAGAAAAAGGCTATACCACTCGTTTAGTGGAATGGATTGCAGGAGAAGAGGCAGGAATAAAAACTGCTACTGTTTTAGTAGAGGGAAAATTTGCTTATGGATATCTTAAGGAAGAGGTAGGAATCCACCGATTGGTTCGGATATCTCCTTTTGATGCAGCCAGGCGGCGCCATACTTCCTTTGCTGCCGTTGATATAATTCCAGAAACTCAGGAGGAGGAAATTGAGGTAAAGGATAGCGATTTAAAAATAGACACCTTTAGAGCAGGGGGACCGGGAGGACAACACGTTAATGTGACTGATTCGGCAGTGAGGGTTACTCATTTGCCTACAGGAATTATAGTACAGTGCCAGGATGAACGCTCCCAGCATAAGAATAAGGCTATGGCTTTAAGAGTTCTAAAATCACGATTGCACGATTTTTATCAGTTAGAGAAAGATAAAGATTTAAAGAAAAGATACCAGGAGAAGGCCCGAATAGAGTGGGGTAGTCAGGTAAGGTCCTATATTTTGCACCCCTATACTCTGGTTAAGGATCACAGAACTAATTTGGAAACCTCAGATGTAGAATCTGTTCTCAATGGGAAAATTGATGATTTTATCATTGTTTCATTAAAAAGAAAACGAACCAAATAAGGAGATTGAGATGGGAGGATTTTATGTAGGAAGAGAAAGAAAAGCCAGAAAAGCTTATGGTTTTGATGAAGTAGCATTGGTTCCCGGAAGAAAAACTGTAGATCCCAACGATGTAGATATTAGCTGGAATTTAAGAGATTTGCATTTTACTATCCCTATCTTAGCTTCAGCTATGGATGGGGT
>JAUWJJ010000075.1 GCA_030607765.1 Candidatus Aerophobota bacterium | reverse complement strand
GCCACCCTGGGAATGCAGTTTCTCATAAGGGGTTGTGTCAATGTTCTTTCTGGAGGATTAGGAAAGTCGCTAACAACTCTTATGGGGAATCCGTTGCATAGCGCTTTGGCAGGTAAAATAGGGGGTCTTATTCCAGCCCAGTCGGTGTGGTTTTTAGCTTTGGCGGTTATTCTATGGCTTATCTTATTTCGACATAAATTTGGTAATCGTGTGCTTTTTATTGGTGATAATGAAGATGCAGCTAAGATGATGGGAGTAAATGTCAACAAAACGAAGACAATAGTATTCATAATAATGGGGGTATTGGCAGGCTTCGCTGGGTTAATAGATAGCTTTAGAATGTTGAAATGGTGGCCTACAATGGGAGAAGGTTACTTGATGACAACTATGGCCACTGTATTTGTAGGTGGGACTTCTATGTTCGGGGGTGAGGGAAGCATACTGGGAACTTTCATAGGTGCATTTCTCATAGGTTCGTTAGAGGCAGGGATTGTCGCAGCAGGCCTTTCTGGCTTCTGGACGCGATTAATCAATGGTCTACTCATCATTATTGCTGTAACAATACATTCATTGCTCAGGAAAAGTAAAGGAACTTAATTTAGATAGTCTCCTGTGCTAAGATGAGGTGATGAAGTAAATAGCCATTAATTCAAAAAATAAAATTTTGGTAAGGGGGGTTAAAATGAAAAAAGTGAAAATTTTGTTAGGCTTGATGGTAACATCAGTCTGTATAGGATTATTAACAATATTGCCGGTTTACACTAATCAAACTAAATCTGATACAACATATACCTTTTCATTTATCTCTCATGGAGGAGAGGAAAATCCCTTCTGGAGTCAGGTATATATGGGCTATAAGGATGCACTCGAGCGCTTTGGATGTAAGGGTGAAATGTACCGACCCTCGAGGGAGGGAGATTTGGAATGGCAATTAAGCACCTGGAAAGCAGTGCTTGCCAGAAAACCGGATGGGATAATTACCACTATTCCCAATGAAAAAATGTTTGATTCCATTATCAAGCAAGCAATTGATATGGGGATACCTGTGCTCTGTTCCAATGTAGATGACCCTGAACACAGTAAAGGTAATGCGAGATTAGCCTATATTGGTCAACCCCTTGTAGAATCAGGATATATGACGGCTGAAGCAGCAATAACAAAGTACTTCCCGGGAGGTCCTCCAACACCAGGGGATCTGCATGTGTTGGTAACTATGGGTGCTCCGGGTGAAACCTGGTGCGAAATGCGAGCAGAGGGTATAACTAACTTCCTTCATAAATATGGTGTTCCAAAGAGAAATATATATCGGCTTGATACTACAATGTCAGCAGATGAAATTCAATCTCGCGTGGTAGGTTATTTAGGAGCTCATCCAGAAACTAATCTTATTCTTAGTACCCAATACAGTATAGGAGGATATCTTGCGGCTAAGTCTTTGGGTAAGAAACCGGGTAAGATAACAATAGCTGGGTTTGACCTGGTACCCACAGTACTTAAGGGGATTGAAGAAGGATACATAGCCTTTACTGTTAATCAGCAACCATACCTTCAAGGATATCTTCCCGTTGTTCAGCTATACCTCATAAAGAAAGCTGGCACATCTGCATGGGATGTTAACACCAGTATGGCATTGGTGGACAAAACCAACCTGAAAGAAGTACAAGAAAAGTTACTTGTAACAAAGTGAGAATTACGAAGGAATTCAATGAATTTTTGGTGTAATAAAATGTAGCTTGCGGCTATTGGTTTATAATTTTTATCTTTGAATCATCTGCCGAGCATAGTGAGGTACAGCTTAAAAAATAAAAATGCATCAGTTTTTCGAAAAAGTTCTGTCTATTAAGGAAATCCCCAGCATTTTAATGTTATTTGCTGCTATATTAACCTTCCACATACTTTCTCCATATTTTCTTTCTTATTTTAATGTAAAAACCATTTTGGAATTGTTCCCGGAGTTCGGGATTGTAGTATTGGGAGTAACAATGCTGATGATTTCTGGTGAGTTTGACCTATCAATAGGCTCTGTCTTTGCTCTGTGTCCCATCATTATCATTAAGATGATTAACTTGGGTTTGAATGTATGGATAGGAGTAATCTTAGCTTTAATTGTTAGTTTGGGAATTGGCGCTCTAAACGGAACGATAGTGATAAAAACTGGTATTCCTTCCTTCATAGCTACGCTGGCAACAATGATGTTTTGGAGAGGGACAGTGCTGGCCATCACTAAGGGAACTCCTCCCCCTATTCCGAAAGAAGTCCTGCCTCTTCAAATATGTGTTACTGGCTGGGTAGGCCCTATCCGAGTTTCACTTATCTACTTTATGGCGATTCTTATTATCCTCTGGATAGTATTAGAACGGACAAGATTTGGAAACCGGATATTTGCCTCGGGGGGTAATCCAAAAGCAGCAAGAGCACGTGGAGTTAACCCTGCAAAGGTAAAAATAACATTGTTTATGTTGACCTCTCTTTTGGCTGCCTTTGCTGGACTTATTCAAGCCTTTCGAATAGGCTCAGCACTACCCTCAGCAGGGCAAGGATGGGAGCTTGATGCAATTGCAGCTTCTGTTATTGGGGGAATCTCCTTATTTGGAGGAGTTGGAAGCATAATAGGAGGTGCGGCTGGATCCTTTCTCCTGCGCATTATAGGCAATGGTCTTGTATTAGCAGGAGCTCCCGGATACTATTTTCGAATGTTTGTAGGTATAGTCATAATAGCAGCAGTAATTTTTAACATTATTATCAAAGAAAAAATTCGCAAGATGAGATGATAACAATGAGAAAAATACCGCTGGTAGAAATGAAAAACATCCACAAGTGGTATGGGAAAATCCATGCTTTGAAAGGTGTAAACTTTAAAGTTGGCCATAGTGAGGTGGTAGGTTTAATTGGTGATAACGGTGCGGGCAAATCCACATTAATTGAAATCCTATGTGGAGTTTATAGGCCTGATAAGGGAGAAATTTTTTTTGAAGGGAAGAAGATCGGGCTTTCCTCTCCAAGAGATGCTATAGAGATGGGAATTGAAACTATTCATCAGGATACAGCATTGGTAGACACAATGGATATAAAGAGAAACATTTTTTTGGGAAGAGAACCTGTTGGTAACTTTGGTCCAATAAAATGGTTAAGCTTAAAAAAAATGGCAAAGAATTCTCTCGTGGCATTAAAAAAAGTAGGACTCGAATTAAAATCCTCTTCTGTAAATATAGATGAGCTGTCAGGTGGACAAAGGCAGGGTGTAGCTATTGCAAGAGCTATGTACTTCAAAACCAAGCTCTTGCTTTTAGATGAACCCACTAATAATCTGTCAGTCAAAGAATCAGAGAAGGGTTTACAGTATATACAGGAACTAAGGAATCAGGGCATATCAAGCGTCTTCATAACTCATAATCTCTATGTAGTATATCCTATAGCTGACAGAATCACAGTTTTAAGACTTGGTGAGAACTTAGGGGAATTTAAAAAAGAAGAAACCTCCATTGAAGAATTAACTAAGTTATTGAAATATTAGTAGCTTGTTCTCTAAATAACACTGTACTTTATCCTATGGTGTGAGTTTGTTAAAGACAGGCTTAGCAATAATATAAGTTTGCTTCACACCAGATTAGCTGAAAAAATGAGGAAAGAAATGAATTCAAGAGAGAGAATATTAACTACCCTGCAGCACAAAGAGCCCGATAGAATACCTATTGATTTAGGTGGAATAAGGTCCACAGGAATTTCCATAAAAGCATATGAGAAGTTGAAGAATTATCTACGCCTAAAGGGGGGTGATATCGAAATCTACGATTTCTTTCAGCAGATTGTCAGACCTGATCAAAGAATATTAAAAAAAATTGGAGCTGATGTTTATGCAATTATAACAAACCCATCTAAAAACTGGAAGCTAAAATTAATGGAAGATGAAGATAGTTACAGCTATATAGATGAATGGGGAATTAAATATAAAATGGCCAAAAAGGGGGGATGGTGTTACTATATGGTTAATCATCCCTTAGTTAAAGTAAAAAAGGCCGAGGAGCTCGATGATTATAATTGGCCAGATCCCTATGATCCGGGAATAATGGAGGGATTAAAAGAAAAAGTAAAGGATTTATACCATAATACTAATTATGCTCTATTAGCTAACTCTCCTACAGGAGGAATACTTGAACATTCACAGGCTCTTAGAGGATTTGATACTTTTTTAATGGATATGTTGTTAAATCCAGAGCTTGCTATGGCTATAATGGACAAAGTGCTTGAGTTTCAAATGGGGTTCTGGGACAATGTTCTTGGTGCTATTGGAAAATATGTTCAAATTGTCCAGATAGGTGATGATTTGGGGTCTGAAAGAGGGCCGCTTATCTCCCTGGATTTATACAAAAAGTTACTTAAACCAAAACATAAAGAGCTTTGCCAATTTATAAAGAAAAAGGCAAATGCTTACCTACTTTTGCATGCCTGCGGCTCTGTATCTGAATTCATACCAGATTTTATAGATAACGGCATAGACATACTAAATCCTATTCAAACCTCGGCAAAAAATATGGATACTAAAGCACTAAAAAAAGAATATGGGGATCGAATAACTTTTTGGGGTGGCGGATGCGATACTCAAAGAATCTTGCCCTACGGAACTGAGAAAGAAGTTGAAGAAGAAGTGAGGATGAGAGTAAGCCATCTTGGTCCAGGAGGAGGCTTTGTATTTACTCAAGTTCATAATATAACTGCTGAGGTTCCACCGAAAAACATCATCGCAATGTATAAAGCAGTGAAAAAATACGGAAAATATCCTCTCAGGTAATTCTATCTCTTTTCAAAAAAACAAAGGAGATGTTCAATGACATCACGAGAAAGGGTAAAAAAAGCTATAAATCACCAGAAAACTGACCGTATCCCTCTTGATTTAGGTTCAACTTCAGTGACAGGCATCCAGGCAAGTCCTTATGCCAAGTTAAGGAGAGCACTTGGTTTAAAGGAAAAATTAGTAAAGGTAATTGACCCTTTTCAGATGCTTGCCCAGGTTGAGATGGAGGTGAGAGAAAAATTAGGAGTAGATACTATAGGTCTTTGGCTTCCCAATAATAAATTTGGATTTAAAAATGAGAATTGGAAACCCTGGAAATTGTTTGATGGCACTGAAGTAATGGTTCCCGATAAGTTTATTACTACAAGGGATAAGGAGGGGAACATTTACATCTATCCTCAGGGAGATACCTCTTCTCCTCCCTGCGCAAAGATGCCCGAGGGAGGTTACTATTTTGATGCTCTGGTGCGTCAAGAACCAATTGATGAGGAGAATTTAAATCCAGAGGATTGGGCAAGACAGCAGTTTTCAGTTTTTTCTGATGAGACACTTAGATATTTAGAGAGAAAAGCGGATAAGCTGTATAAAAATACAGACCTTTGTATTGTAGGTAATTTTATAGATGCAAGCTTTGGAGATATCGCTTTAGTCCCAGGGCTATCTATTAAACATCCCAAAGGAATCAGAGACCAAAAAGAATGGTATTTAGCTCACATTCTTCATCCTGACTATATTAAGGAAATTTTTAATATTCAATGTGAGATAGTCCTAAAAAACCTTGAGCTTTCCTATCAAGCGCTGGGAGATAAAATAGATGTAATTATGGTTAGCGGGGCAGATTTTGGCAGCCAAAATGGACCTTTTATATCTCCGGATATGTATCGTGAGTTTTACAAGCCTTTTCATAAAAAGATAAACGATTGGATTCACAAAAATACTCCCTGGAAGACTTTTTATCATAGCTGCGGATCCATTGTCGCTTTTTTAGATGATTTTGTAGAGGTGGGAGTAGATATCTTAAATCCAGTTCAGACATCAGCCAGGGATATGGACCCAACTATGCTTAAAGAAAAATATGGAGACAGGTTAGTTTTCTGGGGCGGCGGAGTAGATACCCAAAAAACTGTTCCCTTTGGAAATCCTGAAGAGGTGGGGAATGAGGCTACTGAGCGGTGCCGCATATTTGGAAAGGGGGGCGGTTACGTATTTAATACCATTCACAACATTCAGTCAAAAGTTCCACTAAATAACCTTATGGCTATGTTTCAAGCAGTAAAAGAGTTCAAATTTTAAATTAGAGAATTCTGAAAAATCTTCTTCTTTTTGCTGCTCGGCGAGGTGTTTCCATAAGGCAGCGGCGATC
>JAUWJJ010000133.1 GCA_030607765.1 Candidatus Aerophobota bacterium | reverse complement strand
GATTGCGAAGATGCAAGGGCACGGGCAGGTTAAGTGTTTTTTTCACATCTTTCTTAGCCAATAGAAGTCCTGCATAGGAAGCATTGGATTTGGGAGCTGAGGCAAGATAAGTAGCAGCCTGAGCTAAATTAATTTGAGCCTCGGGCATACCCACAAACTCTACTGCTTGAGCTGCAGCAGTAGCTACTGAAAGAGCTTGAGGATCAGCATTACCCACATCCTCTGAAGCAAAGATAACCATTCTTCGGGCAATGAAACGGGGATTCTCTCCTGCCTCAATCATACGGGCCAGCCAATACAGGGCAGCATCAGGGTCCGATCCTCGCATGGATTTAATAAAAGCAGAGATAACATTGTAATGCTCCTCCCCTGCTCTATCGTATAGTAAAGCCTTACTCTGTAGAGCTTGCTCCGCTGTTTTTAAGTTGATATAATGAATACCCTCTTCATCAGCAGCTGTAGTTTCAACAGCTACCTCTACTGCATTTAAAGCTATCCGGGCATCTCCATTTGATCCTTCCATAATTAAATCTAAAGCCGAAGGGGAAATTTTTATTTTATACTGCCCCAAACCTTTACTTTTATCTTTTATAGCTCGATTTAAGATTTTTTTAATTTCAGGAGAGGTGAGTCTTTTCAAGGTAAAGATTCTGGTTCTGGAAAGAAGAGGTCCAATAACATCAAAAGATGGATTTTCTGTAGTAGCTCCAATTAAAATAATGGTTCCATTCTCAACGTAAGGTAGAAAAGCATCCTGCTGAGTCTTATTGAAATGATGAATTTCATCAATAAAAAAAATGGTTCTCTGGTTATAAATTTTTAACCTAACTTTGGCCTCTTTTATCACTTTTTTAACATCAGCTATGCCCGAGGTAACTGCAGAAAACTGAACAAAGTACGATTTGGTAAGATGAGCAACAATTCTGGCTAAAGTTGTTTTTCCTGAGCCGGGAGGTCCCCAAAGAATTAAAGAAACTAATTTATCTTTCTCTATCATCTTCCGCAAAATTTTTCCCTCACCTATAATGTGCTCCTGTCCAACAAAATCCTTCAGAGTTTCAGGACGAATACGATCAGCTAAAGGAGCTTGTTTTTTTATCTGCTCTCCTTGACTCTCACTAAATAAATCCATATTATTGCCTCGCAATGGGGTCAGGTCTCAACATTTGACATTTCATTAAAAACTTATAGAGGAAAAAATGTCGAATGTTGAGACCTGACCCCATTCTTTTAAAGTTTATAACCTATCTTCCTTAAAAAATCTTTACGTAATTTAATCTCCTTTTCCGTTTCCACTCCTTTAAGTTTGAAACCATCTATGACTCCCATAACTCCCCTTCCCTGCTCAGTTTCTGCTATTATTACTTCTACAGGATTAGCTGTAGCGCAAAATATGCCACAAACTTCCGGGCATTTTTTAATATCGTTTAGCACATTAACAGGAAAAGCTTCTTTTAACAAAATCACAAAAGTGTGTCCGGCACCAAGAGAGGTGGCGTTTTTAATGGCAGTTGATTTTAACCCTTCATCATTTCCTTCCGCTCTTACCAGGCAAGGTCCTGATGCTTCACAAAAAGCAATGCCAAATTTTATGTTTGGTACAGAATTTACCATTACCTCATAAAGGTCCTCTGCAGTTTTAATAAAATGGGTTTGTCCAATAATGATGTTAGAATTAGCAGGGACTTCCATTTTCACCACTTTGAACTCCATTTACTCCTCCTGTTTTTGTGATAGTTTAATCTCAATAAACCTAAACTGTTGACTTAAATACAATTTATCTTATTATAAGAAATATGGTTAAGGTTTATTCTACTCTTTACCTAATAGAAGCAGATATAATAAAATCAATTTTAAGGAGCAATGACATAAATTGCACTTTATGGGATAGTCATGTTGGATTAATCTACCCGGCTGTAACATTATCTGAAGGGATTAGAATTATGGTGGAGGAAAAAGATTATGAAGAAGCTCGGGAAATCATCAATGATTATCTTTCTCAAAAAGAAAAAGAATAACTACTTACCCTTCTCAGATAGCAAATACCTAATGGGGTTCATCTGTTAGCATTTGAGAAAAATTTTTCATTTTTTGCATTAAGTCTTGAATATTCCCTGTTACTTTAACTGTTTTAACCTTAAAGAATTCTCCTCCTATAATTTTTACCTGAGAATTGTTTACCTTTAGCTGTTTAGATAAAATTTTTAAACAACTCTTGTTGGCTGCTCCTCTTACAGGTGGGGCAGTAACCTTTATTTTAAGAGCATTAGCTTGAATTCCTGCAATTTCATCTTTTGAAGAGCGAGGTTGAACTTTTATTTTAAACACAATGCTATTATTATCTTTATCTATCTTTATCATAAATCAATTGAAATTGGAAAATCTTATGTTGGCTCCCTATCCCTTTTTATAGAAATTATATGAATTTTTCTTTTCCCTGTCAACTTTTGCCTCTCTTTGCTTTTTAAAATTTTTGGTAATTAATCAGCCACAGACGGACGCTGATATTTTTCTTTCATTATCATATACTTAATAAAGATGTAGTGCAGACCTTTAGGTCTGCCTATCTTTGCAGGTCTAAAGACCTGCGCTACATAAACCTGAATCATCTATCTGTACTTATCTGTATGAATCAGCAGCTAAATAGTTATAAAAAATGATTACAAAAAAACTTGTAGTAGGACAACTGGAAGCTAACTGCTATATATTAGCAGATGAGGAAACCAAAAGGGCAATAATAATTGACCCTGGAGGAGAAGCAAGAAAGATACTTGAGGTGATTAAACAGAACAAGCTAAAGGTTATCTATATTATAAATACTCATGCTCATATAGACCACATAGGTGCAAATGATATAATAAGAGAGAATACAGGTGCTTCCCTGCTTATTCATTCAGCCGATGCTTATCTTTTGAAAGATATGGAAATGAATTTATCCACAATTATGAATGAGGAAAGGGGGCCTCTGCTTCCTCCCACCAGAGTACTTGAAGACGGGGATGAGATAAAAGTAGACCAGATTTGCCTGCAAGTTTTGCATACTCCGGGACATACTCCGGGGAGCATCTGTCTTTATGTAAAGGACAGAGTCTTTGCAGGAGATACTATTTTTGCTGGTGGGGTGGGAAGAGTTGACCTACCAGGAGGCAATTTTACAGACTTACAAAACTCTATTAGAGAAAAATTGTTAACTCTCCCCAAAGAAGTGATAGTTCATCCAGGACATGGTCCTGACACTACCATAGGGAAAGAGAAAAAAAGTAATCCATTTATAAATCCAGATTCAATAGGATTTTAAGCAGGCAATGAAAATTGCAAAGTGCAAAATTTAAAAAATAAATCAGAATATCCGTTGATTTTGCTGGGAAACCTTTTCTTTTCTACTTCTATGAAAAATTATTAAAGGGTGAGGAGAAAAAAATGCGTTTTATTAATTTTTGGAAAAAATATTGGCTTGGCTTAATCTTGCTGGTTATAGCTTATACATGCTTTATTTTCTTTGAAGTGAAGCCACTTACTGAGTGGAATACTCATAGTGTAGTTATGGGAGGGGTGTACTTTTTTTCTTGTTTGATAGGGTATGTGATTGTAAAGAAATTGAAAATACCAATTCTTGATATGGGCTGGGGACTATTCACTATAGGACTGCTTATCGGCTTCTTTAATGAGTTTATGTATGAGCCAAACATTATAAGAGTTGATTTGAATAGTATCGTTACAGCTGAAGGTCTTGTTTTAATAGCAGTAGGATTTTATATAGCATTTACCAAATTAGAAAAAATAGAGAAAAGCGTGCGATCCGAGCATAAACTGCTTCAAACACTTATGGATAATATACCGGATTCTATATATTTCAAAGATACTAAAAATCGTTTTATCAGAGTTAACAAAGCAAAAGCTGAGCATCGAGGCGCCACTTTTGAGGATATAACTGGAAAAACTGACTTTGACTTTCTTCCAAAAAATGAGGCTAAAAAAGCTTTTGCAGATGATAATCAGGTAATGCAAACAGGTAAATCCATTAAAGATAAGCCAGAGAAAATAACTTATCAGAATGGGACGAAGTATTGGGTTTCTGTCACCAAAATACCCTGGTATAACGAGAAAAGTGAGACGATAGGAACTATAGGTATCTCTCGCGACATCACTGAGCGAAAAGAACTGGAGGAAAAATTGCAAAACCTTGCTATAAGGGATTACCTTACGGATCTTTATAACCACCGCTACTTCTATCAAAAACTTAATGAGCAGATAAACAGGAACAAAAGATATAAAGAGGTTTATTCTCTTATTTATTTAGACATAGATAATTTTAAAGCTTGCAATGATACTTATGGACATCTTGAAGGAGATAAGATCCTGCAAATTATGGGCAAGATTCTTCACTCTTTCCTGCGTAAAACAGATTCTGCCTACAGATATGGAGGAGAGGAGTTTGCAGTGCTACTTCCCCACACTTATAAAGAGCAAGCCAAACCAGTAGCTGAGAGAATACGTGAAAGGATTCAGAGCAAGCTATATTCCAAATATAAAATCACAATAAGTGCAGGGGTAGCTGACTCAAAGACAAACAAGGACGTGATTGGAGCAGCCGATATGGCAATGTATGAGGCTAAAAGAGAAGGTAAAAATAAAGTAAAAGTTGCCTGAG
>JAUWJJ010000122.1 GCA_030607765.1 Candidatus Aerophobota bacterium | reverse complement strand
TGTAAATGCTTTAAATTTTTTGATCTTAATCCGTGCTCCTCGAGTTCCCTGCCCGCCACTGCTGCAAAAATTTCCTGATCACGAATAATCAGGGCCCACCTTGTCAAATTGGACAAAGCAACTTAAGGAGGTATTCACCTTTCACCCTAAATAGGGCTAATTTTTGCCTTAACAATGGGAAGGACCACCGGATGAATTTTAAAAAAGCAAATTTATTCTTGTGCATACCGCAAATGTATTAGTCGAAAACTTGAATACACGAAGATGGGAAATCCAAGATCAAAAAGCACCGACCGGGGTAGTCCCATAACAAAGCTGAACTATGCAACACTCTATTCTAAATTGCAGATTTGCCAGTATACTTTCTCTTCACACAAAAGTAATTCTTCCATTTCTTCCAAGCCCGCTGTCCCATTATCAATTCTTCATTGGGATCATCTATGGGAAACACTTTGAGGGCATCGGATTCTTTCCAGATACCTTTTCTTTTTCTCTCTTCTCGTTGATCGACAAGCCGGTCTCCATAGCTATCTTGAATAATATGACCTTCTGGAGCATCAAGGGTAGCAGCCCTTATTCTTCCATCAAGCTCCTGGCAAAGAGCTTTCTCCTCTTCACTTACCTGTATTGGTTCAACATCTATAGTGTATCCAGCTTCTTCCAATTCCTTACCTGCTACAGCAGCAAAAATTCGTTGCTCCCATAGACTGAGATATTCTTTATATATGCCAATATACTTATCGCTTATAGGAGAACCGAGCGGCTTATGATCGCGCCTGGTACCACGTTGTTTAGCTATGTCAGTCTTGTAAAATTCAAGCATCGATGGCGAGTAATCTTCATTTAAGAAATCACAAACTTGCTTTAAAGTTTGCTCGGGTTTTCTAACTAAGGTTTCATATTTGACATCCATCCACTCAGAAGAACTTAGTTTTTCTCTCCAGGGCCTTACAGCATTCTGGCATAGCTTCCAGATTTTTGCAGCACAAAATATATTTGTTGGGCCAAATGCAGAGCGAAGATAATCTGCACTTGCATCTCGCCCATCCCTGGTTATAAAAATAAATTGAGCATTTGGGAAATCTTCCTTAATCTCTTTGATAAAAAACAAATTATAAGGTGTTTTTTCTCCCCAGCGAGGTTTGTTGCCAACCTCTCGTGCATACTTTTCCAACATGGCACAATATATACCTGCAAAACTTCGTTCCCTCACTTCAGAGATAATTTCATCAACGATAGTCTTAGGGTTCACTTTCATTCCCCAGAAAGGGATTTTTAGCCCAAAGATCATTTCTTCCGCAAGTATCCGGAAATTTTCATCATTAGTTAAATCGCCATAGGTATAAAGATATGGTCGAAACCTTGGGTAGTACCATGCTACTTCAGGAACAGCTATTCTTGGATGGCAGCCTACCATTGTCATTAAAAGTGTAGTTCCGGACCTTTCGGCACCAATTACAAATATCGGTTTTTCCTTTAATACAATCGCCATAACAATTTCCTCCTTCTTTTTTTATGTATAAGTGATAACATATTACCAGCTGACTTGAGCATATACTCTTAATGTGAACTTGTTCTCTACGTGCACCATCTATAGTTAAAATTTATTATGTCCAAGATAGCTATCTTTCATACAAACGCGCCCATTGAGGATATCGGAACATAAGTAAAAAATCTATCGGTTCCATCAAAAAACTCATTCAAACCGTAAGGTGAAATGATTCATTATACACATAATATTCCAAAATATCTGAGCAGAAAAACGGGTCAATCAATCCTCTGAGCTTTATAGAAACATTTCTCTTTATCCTCCTTCTTGTCTCTGTCCAAACCTTTTACATTAAGTCGCCATACAATTTCTCCCTCAGGTGTAACTTCAATTATCGATATCCTTTCCACAATCAAAGTGTTGCCATTTGGTAGCCTATCAGCATCTCTAATTGTTCTCAAAGGAGGGGTTGCATATTGCCAAACAATTTCACCCGTCTTCGGGTCCACTTCTACCGCCCGGTGAGGTTCACGAAGGCCGGCAAGCATATTACCATTTGGGAGGACTTCCGGATCATGCTGCCTTTTACCAAGTTCTTTCCATGAGAACGACTGAACTACAGAGCCTTGGGTGTTCACTTCGACTGTAAGATGAAAATTTCTCAAGTTGATTAAGGTATTGCCATTCGGCAATCTAACTACTGCATTTGCATGAGTCCAACCATCGCGACTAATTTCTTTGAAGGGAGATTTATAAAAGTGGTCTTTTGCATACCAGGCCCAAATAATCTCTCCTTTTGGATTTATTTCCTTCACCTGAGCATCACTTATCTTATCCCCACCACCCCATATCACAAGAGTGTTACCATTTGGCAGACGGTCTGCATCATGCGATACTTTCTCATCCAGGTATGACCAGACGATATTACCATTACGATTAATTTCATAGACACCATTTCCAGGTAAGAGAAATAATATGTCATTGTTCGGCAACAATTCAGCATCAAATCCAGGATTAACGTATTTCCTCAAATTTTTCGGAAGTAGATATTGCCAAATAATCTCCCCACGCATGTTCACCTCTATTATTCGAGGTTTTTCAAGGTTATGGTAGTCTGGTAATAATGTAGTGCCAGTCCATGTTTTATCTGGTTTATAAATATCAACATAGATATCTGGATCTACGATTATCTGCCCTCGGTTCAATTCCTCTCCCAGGGCAAAACCAGATATCCCTACCAGAGTAAGTACTATTACGCTGAGAATCACCATTCCTAACTTATACCTTTTCATTTTTTTACCTCCAAATTTTTGGAAAATTAGGCTACTTCTTTGCTACTTCTTAATTTTTCCTTCCTATTTGTTATTTTTGATATTGTTTATCTTTCCCTGGAAGCTTCTAAGGAGAAATTTAATTATTTGACGCATTTTTTTATAAAGCTTTTCTTTATCCCAGCTAACGGCCTATTTATTTTCTCATCTCATGTGAATTATTCCCCACAAGGTGAATATATCAAGAGAAAATGTAAAGTAATTATTACAAGGAACTATTGCACTTCAGAGAAAATTAAATCATGTTTAAAAGAAAAATCTTCTTAGACTTTGCTAAGTTAACCGGGAATTATCTTTTGCACTTAAAGCTGTAAATCTAAAGTTCCTGCTCCATATACAAATCTCACTAAATATTTGCACTTATCACTTCTTGCTATAATCCTTCTGAACTCAAAAGGAACACCATCGGCAGTATAGGTTATCCTCTTTATCATAAGAGCTAACGAACCAGGAATAATATGGAGTCTCTTAGCTTCAAATTCATTTACAAGAACAGGCTCAAAGGTCTCTTTTACCCCGGTTATCTTTACCTTGTATTTTTCAATGATAACATTATAAAAAGGAACTTTTGTCATCTCCTCTTTATCTAATTTATTTAAATCCCGGAGAAACTTCTCTACGAGATAGGTAGTCTCCAGAGTAAGTGGCTCCTCATTATCAACTACCTTTAATGCCTCAATCTTGAAAACCATTTCCCCTTCTTTTAAATTCAAAATTTTTTTAATATGAGAATTAGGCAGGATTTTATCTTTCTGTAAAATTTGGGAGAAAGGTTTTAAACCTTTTCCTTTTATATCCTGGGCAACACTGTGAAATACGTTTAGCTGTTGAATTACCTTAGGCTCAGCTACAAAAGTCCCCTTTCCCTGTTTTCGATATAAAAGTCCCTCTCGTACCAGTTGGGATAAGGCCTGCCGAACAGTTCCCCGGCTCACCTTGTATTTTTCACAAAGCTGTGCTTCAGAGGGGATAAGAGAGTTAGGAATCCATTCTTCATTTTCTATACTCTCCTTTAGTTTTTCGGTAAGCTGATGATATAAGGGAATGAAGGAGTTTTCATCTAAGGATATTTCGGGCATTTCTTTACCTCCTTCACGCAGGCTAAAGCCTGCGAGTTAAACTTTACTTTTCCATTAAGATCCCTTGCTATATACATTTATATATACTTGTATATATAACTATTCAATTGTATATACATACTTTATTCAAACTTTCATATTTGTCAAATTCTCATAATAATTTAAAAAATTGAAAGTAAACTTGTAATTCAAGGGGCTTCAGGAGAAATAAAAGAAATAGGGCCTATTTTACCTTGAATGTACTTTTAAAAATTCGTAATTATTTTACATTAGGGAGAATTTGTTTTGATCTAAAAAACTCCTTTGGTAGGTAAGCTTTGCTTTAGCACTGGATTGACTCTCTTCTTATCTTTTAGCATGGTAGGTATCAAAAAAGAATGATTCTTTTCTTTTTCTCTGGTGTATGAATAGAACTTTTGCAGTAGGGACAGATGAACTGCTGGACTACTATTTCCTTTTCTTCATCTTTTCTAAGTTTCTCAAAGAATCTTTCTGGATTTATCTTATAGGTACCATTTTTGTATATTTTCTCAAATCCACAATGGGGACACTTCAAGGGACGAAAAACATCCCTTTTTTGAAGTCTTATTTCCCCTCTTAAATTTTTAATCTGCTTTTCTTTCTTCTCAATAATGTCTTTTAGCCTGCCTATTTCCATTTTTTGTTCTTTAATTACCTTATCTCTTACACTAAATTTGGCCCTCTTTAACTTAGGTCCTCGCCTCTTTAACTTTAGCGCTTTCTCTAAGGTACCTAAAGCAATCTGAGTCCAGGTATAAACAGAAGGTCTACTTACCCTGTGCTTATCAGCTACGAACTGTATCTTTTCCCCGGCTATCACCTTAGAGACTATCAGGACTTTTTCTTTGATAGATATAAATTTATATCCTCTCATTCTTTTATACCTTCGTAAGGTACAATATCACATAAGAGGCGATTTGTCAAAAAGAAAATGTAAGATAATTAGGTGGGTCCTCA
>JAUWJJ010000011.1 GCA_030607765.1 Candidatus Aerophobota bacterium | reverse complement strand
TTGTACCGAATAAACGATGATATGAACTGGCTCCATTAATAATCGTTTTCATAGCGACGGAAACACTATATAGCTTTAATCATCAAGAAGGCTGGGTCTTATTCGCAATATAAGTTTTACTTTTGAGAAAGCTTAGCCTTGTTCAGCCCTCTATTCGGTACTTAGGTTAACTTAAAGAACGTGTGTTCCATTATAGCATACTTTTAATAAATAAGTCTAATGGAGCTGTAGCTTGCCGATTTATCGGCACGCATTAAACCCGCCCAATGAATTGGACAGCTACAATTGCCAGAGAGAAAAAGAAAAAGCTAAACTATTACAAAAAATCGACTGCTCTGGGGATAAATAAAGTAAATATATAGGTACAGCGTTAAAATTGGCTCTTAATACGATAAAAAGGAGAATTTTCTCTCATCCAGAAAAATAAATCATCTTCATAGTAATTTTTGTTAAAGATAAAAACAAAGAGGAGGTATAAAAGATGAGGAAATTTATATTAGTTTTATTAGCTGTACTGCTTATTGGTACAGGGGAGATAACAGTTTTTGCTGCGGATAGAGAAGAGTTTTCTGGAGTGACCTTACACGTTTTAGTAACCGATCCCCATACACTGGTAGTGGAAGCCTGGAAACCGATTTGGGAAAAACAAACGGGAGCAAAAATAGACCCTGTAGTGGTACCTTATCAGTCTCTTTACGATAAAATGATGATGGATTTCATCACCAGAACAGGAGCCTATGATATAATAATTTATCCAGGAAGCTGGGCTGGCGATGTAATGGGAGGGAATTGGGTACTTCCCTTAAACGAGTATATGATTAACTATGGTTACCCAGACTGGCTTGATGTTATGCCCCTGGTTAAGAAAATGGTAAAATGGGGTGATGAGATTATGGCTTTCCCTTATGATGGTGATTGCCATATGCTTTACTATCGAAAAGATGCACTTGAAAACCCTCTCTATCAGGTCAGATTTGAAGAAAAGTTTGGATATAAATACAATATCCCCCCTAAAACATGGAAGGAAGTCATAAATGTAGCAAAGTTTTTCAATGGTTGGGATTGGGACAACGATGGTGAAATTGAATATGGTATAGATTTCATTGCTAAACGTAAAACTCAGGCAGCTTGGTCTTATCTGGATATAGCTCTTCAATACAGTGTCTTGCCCGGTGAAGTAGACAAGTATCATGGAGTAGCGTTTTTCGATCCCGAAACTATGGAACCGTTAGTAAATACCCCTGGTTGGATAGAAGCTATGAAAATTATCAAAGAACTCACAAAATATGCTCCTCCGGGAATATTAGGTCATGGGTATGCTGAATATAGGCAGATTTATATCTCAGGTACTGCAGCTATCGGTATTGACTGGGGAGATACGGGGATGATGGCACAGTACCCTGTGGAATGCGGAAGTAAAATTAAAGGACTGTTAGGTTGCGCTCCTTTACCTGGTGCAGATAAAGTGTGGGATAGAAAAGAGTAAAAATGGATACATAAATACAACCAGGTAAACTTTAACGATTTTGGGGGATGGATCTGGTCTATTCCAAAGCTCACAAAAAACCCTGTAGCTGCTTATAAGTTCTGTACTTTTTGTACATCTCCAGAAAATAGCTTTTTGGATGTATGTGGAGCACATGGAGCAACAGGAGCTAACCCCTGGAGAGAATCCCATTATAAGAACCTGGACAAGTGGATTGAGTCTGGTTGGAACGAAGAAGATTTAAAGGAATACCTCACTAGCATAAAGAATATCTTAACTGACAAGTATGGTATAGTTGATTTAAGAATACCGGGAGCAGCAAAGTACTACGACTATTTAGACTTATACTTAAACCAGGTAATGGCCGGAACAATGAGTGCTGAGAAAGCTTGCAAGAAGATATACGATTCATGGATTGAAATAACAGAATCTTATGAACCCGCTAACCAGGTAAATCTTTACAGAAAATCCTTAGGACTTCCAGCGGTAAAGTAAAAATTTAACAGGGGTTTTGGGGGATATCTACTGGAATCTTGAGTTTTAAAAAAACTTAGGTTTTCCAGCTTTGTAATAAAATTTTGTAACAGTTCAGGCCACTAAGTCACCAAGGCACAAAGAAATGATATGAATTTTAAACCTCCATCGGAAAGAGAAGAGTCCATTGCTAAAAAAATTAACCACTGAAGACACAGAATACGCTAAAAATTTTAAGACCGGGTTTACTTGGTGTCTTCGTGTCTTGGTGGCTGAATAGTAACAAAATTTTTACTTAAAAAATGAAGACTAAATTTTTTGAGAAAATAGGTTATGTGAAATGGTGTTTTTTGCTTCCTACCCTTATTTTCCTTATGGCAATGGCCATTTTCCCTTTAATTTGGTCCTTAAGTTTATCTTTCTTTCGCTGGAAAGCTGCCGCTGCTCTTCCTAAAACCTTTTTAGGGTTTCTTAATTATTATCAAATTTTTTTTAAAGATGCAAGGTTCTGGAATTCTCTTCGTTTTACCATTATGTATGCAGCTATAGGGGTAAGTATTGAGCTCTTCTTGGGAATGGGATTAGCTAATTTATTAAACGGAAAAATTAAATTTAGAAATTTTTTTAGAATTTTGTTTTTGTTGCCGATGGCTTCTCCACCTATAGCAGTTGCCTTTATATGGAGAATGCTTTTTCATCCCGATCAAGGTGTAATAAATAAAATCCTAAACATGAGCTTCGGAATCGTTCCAATAAAATGGCTTACCAGCGCTAAAGTTGCTCCTTTTTCCTTGATAATAGTAGATATATGGGAATGGACTCCCTTTATGTTTCTTGCTCTCCTTGCTGCATTACAGTCGCTTCCCCCAGAGATATATGATGCAGCCTCTGTTGATGGAGCCTCAAAAAGACAGGCATTTTTGCATATAACTTTTCCTCTATTGCTCCCTATAGTCACTACTTTGGTTCTTCTGAGAGGTATAGATTCTTTTAAGCTCTTCGACTTAGTTTTTGGGATAACAGGTGGTGGTCCAGGAATAAGCACTGAATCACTATCCTATTATATCTACAGTGTAGGTCTATCTTACTTTGATGTTGGCTATGCCTGTAGCCTTTCCTGGGTATTTCTTCTTTTAACTTTAGCAATAAGTATATTTCTTATAAATAGATTAAGAAAGAGAATATAGTGAATGCAAGAAAATACTTAAGTAGTATAGGAATAGGAACTATCCTTATTATATTTTCAATATGGACTCTATTTCCTTTTTTATATATTGCCATAACTGCCTTTAAACCTCCCGGGGAATCGTATACCTTAGATTTCATTCCCTGGCTTCAATTTCGTCCCACTCTGTATTCCTGGAGGGTAGTATTGGGAACACAGGGAGGAAGAACAATAAAGGCATTAGTAAACAGCATCATAGTGGCTACTGTTAGCTCCTTTATCGTCATTTCACTTGGATGTTTAGCTGGCTATGCTCTTTCCAGATTTGTATTTGAAAAGTGGAAAAATAAGGATATAGCTGTCTGGATACTTTCCAATAGAATGTTTCCCCCTGTGGCCATAGTAATACCTCTTTTCCTTATTATGAGAACTTTGAGATTGTTGGATACAAAAAGTGGCCTTATTATAGCTCATACTCTTTATAATCTCCCTTTAGCTGTATGGTTAATGTTCGATTTTTTTAATGAACTTTCCCGGGATATAGAAGAGGCAGCTCTGGTTGATGGATGTTCCAGATTGGGTATTTTTTTTAAGATAGCAGTCCCTCTTTCCGCTTCAGGATTAGTTGCCGTTTATGTATTATGCTTTATTTTCTCATGGAGTGAACTGTTATTTGTGGTTAGTTTATCTTATTCCAAAGCTACGACCCTACCAGTGATGATAGCAGGAGCTCTTAGCGTAAGGGGATTAGATTTTTGGAAAGTATCGGCACTTACTCTTATAGGTGTAATTCCACCCATAATTTTAGCCACTACTATGTCAAAATATCTAATAAGAGGTCTAACATTGGGAGCAGTAAAAGGATAATTTTAAAAGAAGGAGGATAAAATTTTGAAAGAGGATGTTTTAAAAAAGGAAACTTTAGCCGAAAAAATTGAACACACTACTTTAAAAGCTACCGCTACCACCCAGGACATTATTAGACTGTGTCAAGAAGCCAAGCAGTATAATTTTGTAGCTGCTGTTGTAAACTCCTCCTATGTCTCCTTAGCAGTTAAAGAACTTCGGGGAAGCAAAACAGAGGTTTGCGCTACAATAGGATTTCCTTTAGGGGCTAGTACCCTTAAGGTTAAAATTTTTGAAGCGGAACAGGCTCTCAAAAATGGAGCGAAAGCTATAGATATGGTTATTAACCTGGGATCACTAAAATCGGGGAATTATTCCTTAGTGGAAAATGAAATCAAGAGTATCGTTGAATTAGGTAAATCTGTGATTACCAAAATTATTATAGAGACCTGTTACTTAAACAGAGAAGAGAAAATAAGACTATCTCAAATGACTAAGAAACTGGGAGCAGATTTCATAAAGACTTCTACGGGTATGGGTTCCTCTGGAGCTACTGTAGAAGATATAAAACTTATAAGGGCTGTAGTTGGGCCAGAGATGGGTATAAAAGCAGCAGGGGGTATACATTCCTATAATGAGGCTAAAAGATTTATTGATGCTGGAGCAGATAGAATAGGAACCAGCCAGGGAGCAAAGATTATGATAGAATATTTAGAAAGCATAAAAAGGTAAAATAATTAACAAATTTTTTATGAAAAAGATTATAGTTATTGGTAGTATAAATATGGACCTGGTAATTAAAGTCTCAAGAATGCCGAAACCGGGGGAGAATCTCTTCGGGCAAAGCTTTAAGATGATACCCGGTGGTAAAGGGGCTAACCAAGCTGTAACAGTAGCTAAATTAGGAGAGAAAGTGCAATTCGTGGGAAAAGTTGGAAGAGATGTCTTTGGCCAAAAACTGTTAAAGAACTTAAAGAAATCTGGAGTAAATACCAACTATGTTTTCAAAGATGGTAGTGCATCAACAGGTGTGGCATTTATTGTAATTAATGAGGAGGGAGAGAACAGCATTTTAATTGCCAGTGGGGCAAATGGGAACTTATCTCCTGAAGACATTAAGACAGCCGAAACCGTTATAGAAAGTTCCGATCTCCTTCTTCTCCAATTGGAAATTCCTTTAAAAACAGTAGATTATGCTGTTGAGTTATCTAAAAAACACAAAGTCCCTGTTGTTCTTGACGCTGGTCCTCCACACAAATCCTTCCCCGATTTTTTACCCAAAGTAGATATCTTATCCCCGAATGAACTGGAAGCGGAGGCCTTGACTGGTATAAAAATCAAGGATTTGAAATCAGCAAAGGTAGCTGCTCAAAAACTACTCAATATTGGGGCAAAAAAAGTTGTATTAAAATTAGGAGCGAGTGGTGCTCTGCTGGCTACAGAGAATGAGGTTAAACATATTAAAGGAGTAAAGGTGCACGCAATTGACACCACTGCTGCAGGAGATGCTTTTACCGCAGGTTTAGCGGTAGCCTATGCTAAAGGTAAAAGCCTTGAAGAAGCTGTTGTCTTCGCTAACTATGTGGGTGCTTTAACAGTAACTAAATTTGGAGCACAACCATCTCTGCCAAGTATAGACGAAGTGGAATTATTTATAAAAGAAACAGAAGGTAGGAGATAAACAGAGAAAACTGATGAAAGAAAAGTACATCTTGGCTCATGATCTGGGAACAACGGGAAATAAAGCAGCGCTTTATTCCTCCAGTGGAAAACTTATAGCAAGTGCTTTTTATCACTATGGAACTCAATATCCACAGGTAAATTGGGCGGAACAGAACCCCCAAGATTGGTGGCAGGCAGTTTGTATCTCTACAAGAAATTTGTTGAGTTCTGCCAAGATATCCAAACAGGATGTAACCGTTATTAGTTTCAGCGGTCAGATGATGGGATGCCTACCTGTAGATAAGAAAGGAAACCCTCTGCGAAGCTCCATCATTTGGGCAGACCAACGGAGTATAAGACAAACAGAAGATATTAAAAAAAACATAGGTGAAGATAAAGTATACCGGATCACAGGACATCGCATCAGCCCTACTTATTCAGCGGCAAAGATAATGTGGGTTAGAGATAATCAGAGGGAAATCTTTGATCAAACTTATAAGTTCTTGCATGCCAAGGATTATATAATCTATAAGTTAACCGGTAAGTTTGTCACCGACTATTCTGATGCCTCAGGTATGAACCTGTTTGACATCAATAAAAAACAATGGTCTGAGAAGATGTTAAATGCGACCAAGATTCCCCTTGAAAAGCTTCCTTCCCTGCATACCTCTATAGATGTTGCCGGTGAGGTCACTAAAAAAGCTGGCGAGGAGATTAGTTTAAAAGCCGGCACACCAGTAGTATTGGGCGGTGGTGATGGTCCCTGTGCAGCTGTAGGATCAGGAGCGGTAAAGGAGGGAAGCTGTTACAATTATATTGGCTCCTCTTCCTGGATTGCTCTATCGACTAAAAAGCCTATTTACGATCCTCAAAGACGGACGTTTACCTTCTGTCATTTAGACCCAGAGATGTTTATGCCTGCCGGTACTATGCAAAGCGCAGGAGGAGCTTATCAGTGGCTTAAGGAAAATATCTGTCAGATAGAATCTTGCCTTGCTGAAAAGATAAAGATAGACCCTTACGAAATTATGGATTTAAAGGCAGAATCAGTTGAGCCGGGCTCAGGCAACTTGCTCTTCCTTCCTTACTTAATGGGAGAAAGAAGCCCCTACTGGAATCCCAATGCTAAGGGAGTATGGATAGGATTAACTTTGACTCACAAAAAGGCACACCTTATTAGATCTGTTCTGGAGGGTATTGCTTTTAATTTAAGGATTATTCTAAATGTTTTTGAAGAACAAGGCGCTCACATTAAGGAAGTCAAGGTAATAGGAGGAGGAGCAAAGGGAAGATTGCTACGACAAATTATGGCTGATGTATATAATAAGAGAATTTTAAGGCCTTTTTTATTGGAAGAAGCTACTTCTTTGGGAGCCGCTATTGCTGGAGGGATTGGGATTGGCATCTTTAATGATTTTACGACAGCAGAAAAACTGATAAAAGTTGTAGAGGTTCAAGAACCTCGTCCAGGGATTCAAGAAAAATACGAAAAGTTATATTGTATCTTTAAAGATACCTACCAGGCTTTAATACCTATTTACGAGCAATTAGCCTCTGTAGATTAACTCACCTTATAGAATAGGATAACAAACCACCTTTATCAGCTTATATCCACATTTACCCTGTTAGATAGCAAGCATCTAACGAGGTTTACTAATGTATTTGACAAATTATGGCTTAAGAATAAAATAAAGGTAATCTAAAAGCAAAGTAATCCTTAAAGAACAGAACCTTTTGCCAAGCAAAGGTGTATGAAAATTATTATAAGATTTATCGATCCTTTTACCCTGCATTGGTAAATAAATTTAACGATATAACTAAAGTGAACAAAGTTAATAACAAAGGAGATTGAGGTAAAATTATGAAAATAACTTGCGCCAAAGAAGATATTTTAGAGGCATTAAGGTCGGTTCAAAACGCTCTAACCAGCACCACTCTCCCCATCCTTTCTCATGTCTTGATGTCGGCTAAGAAAGAATTAGTTGAACTAACAGCTACCAATCTGGAAACTACCATTCGGTCCAATTTTACGGGTAAGGTAGAAGAAGAGGGACAGATATGTGTGCCAGGTGAAAAGATATTTTCTATTGTTCGAGAGCTTCCATCAGAACAGGTTTATTTAGAAGTCTAGGAAAACAAGCTAACTCTTAAGTGTAAAGAGGCTATGTTTAACCTACTTGGTCTTAGCAGCAGCGAATTCCCCGAGTTCCCTTCCATAGGAAAGGAAAGTTTTTCTATTCCCCAGGTTACCCTCAGGGAGATGTTTCAAAAAACCATCTTTGCTGTTTCCACAGATGAGACCAGACGAAATTTAAATGGCATTTATTTAGAAGTAGGAGAGGAGCAGCTTAAATTAATAGCTACAGATGGTCGAAGACTTGCCTTTATTAAAATTCCTCATTCTTCTATTGAATCTTTACTAAAAGCTTTAATTCCTCTGCAAGCTGTGCAGCAACTTTTGCGAATATTGGGTAGAGAAGGAGAGGTTAGGGTTGGATTGGGGGAGAATCAAATTTTCTTTCAAACCCCTCAGGCTCTTCTAATTTCCCAGTTAATTGATGCAAAGTTTCCTGACTATAAGAGAGTCCTTCCTCAGGAATATAATATAAGTATTCTGGTAGAAAGAGAGAAATTGTTAGGGGCAATAAGGAGGGTTTCTCTCCTAAGCGAAGAGAAATCTCATCTTCTTAAATTTAATTTAAAGGAAGAGACGCTTCGTATCAGTGCTGTTTCTCCCGAGGTAGGCAATGCTTATGAGAAAATTCCAGTTAAAGTGGAAAAAGAAGGAGAAATAGAAATTGGTTTTAACTCTATCTATCTTACCGATCCCCTTAAAGTTATAGGAACAAACTTAGTTCGAGTGCGATTGATTGATTGGGAAAACCCGGGGGTGTTGCACCCGGAAACAGGCGAGGATTATGCATATGTAATAATGCCCATAAAGATAAGAGAAGAGGAAGTATCATAAAAAGTTGAATTTAATTTTCAAATTTTACTCTCCCTTATTTAAATCTCCCATCTTTATCCTTTCCAAAATCAAAAGGGAAAACAATGAGAACAAATAGTTCAAAAGATAATCGGAAGGGTGAAGGAGATTATTAGAAGGAGGTGAGAAAATGAGAAAAGTAGGTATAATTATTATAGCTTTGGCTTGCATTACTTTGTTGAGTGCGGGATGTATCAGCCAAAGAAGAGCAACTCATTCCCAATCAACTTTGCTACAAATTGAGAAAATAGAAATTATGGAAGGAGAACCAACCAAACCATATATAGAGTTGGGTTTAGTGGAACACAGATTCAATCCCCTTGATAGTGCTGAGGAAATTCGTTTTACACTCCGTGAACAAGCATATTCAAAATATGGAAATGTGGATACTATAATGAGAGTATCATCAATAATGGTAACGGGATATGATTTTCCTTTGAGGTTAGTAAGAGGAGTGGCTATAAAATATATTAAATAGCTTTCTAAAATTCCAAAAATCTTGCCCATAATTTGACTAAAACATAGCTAAAAACACCTAAAACTTGATAAAAAACTTTTTTTGATTATAATATATGTTATAAGGGGAGGGAGGATAACAAAATGAAAGAGAGTAAACATTTAGAGGAAACAGCAAAATTTGTAGAAAGAACGGCGGAAGACCATTTCAATAGTTTTTATAACGACAAAGAGATTCAATTAACAAAAAAATTATTAGAAAAACACTCTATTCCTATAAATGAGGATTTCACTTTTACTATTGGAGAGTTAAATGCCTACTTGGGATGAAATATTAAATGAGTTGAAAGCTTCTAATCCACAAAATCTCTTGGACAAATACATTGAGAGATTAAATAAACTTACGGGAAGAACAATTATTTGTTATATGTCAGCGTTTTCTATAATAAAACCACCAGTTCCAAGTCCCTATCACATGATAATAAATCAGGACATTCAGGGCTTTATGACGTGTTCAGAGGGAGTTGACAAAGAAGCCCTTGATTTGATCTTGCATATACCTGGGGGTGATTCAGAAGCTACAAAAAGAATAGTCTATTATTTACATCAAACATACAAACATATTAGAGTATTTATACCACATATGGCAATGAGCGGAGGGACAATAATAGCATGTGCTGCTGATGAAATATATATGGGGCCATATTCAAGCTTGGGGCCAACTGACCCTCAGATATTTCTTGCTGGTAAGTTTATACCAGTTCAGGCGATTATTAATGAATTTGATATGGCATTTGATGAAGTCTCTAAAAATCCCAGAAGAGCTCTTCTATGGAATGAACGGTTAAAACAAATTCCCTTTGGACAAATTAAAGCAGCGAGAACTATGATGGAAAATAGTTTGAAATACCTTGTGGAATTATTGCAAAAAAGGAACTGTCAAAATAAAAGCCTGGGAGACATAAAGAAAATTGCAAATTTTTTGAATAGTCATGAGAAATATTCTTCCCATGGGGAAGGCATTACTCTGGATGATATTAAAGATAAACTCACTGCCAAAGATTTAAGTAAAGATAAAGATTTAGAAGATGCTGTGCTTTCTATATATCATTCAGCTATCATACTTTTTGAAAGGACAATAGCTCAAAAAATAGTTATCAATAATCATAAACGACGATATATTAACAACTATTCTCCACGCTAATACATTTCACTTCATTTCCATGTTTTAAAAAAAGCAATCAACTGAAGTCTAAAAAAGTATGGTTTTTCTTATCTATCCTTGTAGGAAGGGGTATGTTTAGTTAAAGATTAGGAGGTAAAAAATGGCAAAGAAAACGATGGAGAAGGTAGGAGAGGTAAAAGGGAGAACTGTGCTAACATCAGCGGAAGTAAATCATATAATAAGAAACTTGAATGAGTTACAAGAAAGAGTAGAAGAATTAGAGAAACAGGTATCGATGCCAGGACCATTTATCTCTTAAATAAAAAAAGGCTCAAAGTCACCCAAGGGAGGATTAATTAAGTAATTAAATACTAAAATTATTCCCAATTATAACAAAAATTGAAAAAGCTATGCAACCAATAAGAGGTGGGTTTATGAAAGTGAATATTGACACAAAAGTAATCTCTGTGGTTATTATTGTAGTTGGAGTTGGCATAGTTTTTACGTTGGCTAGTGTTCTGAAGGGAAGAGCAGTTGATGCGGTAACGAACTTAGCATATTATGCTGGGTTTATCTCTCCTGTATTCATAGCTTTTTTTACCTGTATGTTGTGGAAAGTTACTAATAAGTATGCTAAAGTAACAGAGAACCTTTTGAGGCAAAGCAGAGAGTCTTTTGAACGAAATAGAATAGCGTTTGAAGCTGATTTAATCGGGAGAACTGTCCAGCAAGCCATTGATATGACAGGTAATACTATGACGAAAAAGCAAGCACCTGGATTTTTAATTGGTATGTGTCGGGCTATTGCAGGAGAAGATAAGCAAATGGCTAAAAGAATTATTAGGAAACTGGAGGCCTGGAAAGAAATTAATTGGGTTGTTGAGAAAGCACTGGAAGAAATAGAGAAAAAAAAGACCGGTTAATCTTGTAACCAATTTGTAACCAAATCACTCCAAAAATTAAGTAAAAATAAGCAAAATTAAGTAAACCTAAAACAACAAGAAAGGGGCTAAAAATAAAGATTAATAA
>JAUWJJ010000084.1 GCA_030607765.1 Candidatus Aerophobota bacterium | reverse complement strand
TACAGTAGGGTTAATAAGATCTCCGGCTTCCACGGTAAATGTTCCATTGCTGGCATCCCTACTTGTATTTCCAGCAGTATCAGAAGCATCTATTCTAATAATACAATTTTCTAAGGGATAATCTTCTTCCGGCCAATGATAGATAAGCCATCTGTAAGAGCCAGTATTTGGTAAATTTCTTGCTATATACCCCCATCCATACCGACCTTCATAGGTTAAGAGGATACTTATTTTAACCCTATCTATACTATCAGAAGTCTCCCAGGCATTCAAGGGATCAGAAGCCTCCCATAGTATGGTTTTAGTCTCAAGAGTCTTCCAGACCTCCCCGCCATTTGGTGAAATAATCCTTACAACAGGAGAAATGGTATCAGGTACTCTTTCTATGGTAAATACCCTATCGCTCATATCAGTACCTCTATTTTCAGCAGTATCATAGGCATCTACCCGAATAAGACATTCTGTAGAATGGATATCAGGGATTCTCCAGTCGAAGGAGCGGTGCAGCACTGACCCTGGTGGTGTGTAGGGTGGCATGTCTACTACCTCCAATAGGCTCCAGGTAATACCATTATCTTGAGAAAGATAAACCTCCATTCTTGTAACCAAATAATCATCAGAAGCTCTCCATATTATTCTTCTGGTCTCTCCAACTTTCCAGACCTCCCTGCCGTTTGGTGATAAAACTGTGACCTCGGGAGGAGTAAAGTCAACCGCTATAGCAGATTGCACGTAAACCAAAAATAAACCAAACAAAATAAATATTCCCAAAATCCATTTTTTTCTCATCTTTTTTTCTCCTTTCTACTAAATTTTCGCTTAATCTTTTATTCTCCAGAACTCTCGGGTTTTACTTCAAATTCCCTTCTCTCACTTTTGCCAATTATAAACCCTTTGCCTGTAAAGCTTTTAACTTCCCAGAGATATTTTTTACCTGGAAAAAATATAAGGTTGAGGAGTCTTTCATCCAGCTTATATTGAGGCTCTTTTGAATAAGCAGAGAAAATATACTTTTTTTTCTATTTCTCATAGAACTCTATAAGATATAAATCTACTCTTGCAGTTGCCTCCCAGGTAAAGGTAAAGGGTAGTCGGATAAGTTCTTGATTCTGTGGAGAAAAAAGAAAAAATACTGTGAATATAGGTTTTTCCTCTTCGGGGATGATGAAATAAACAAGAGCAGGTATCTCAACATTAACTTCGGGATTGGTGATAACAAAGCGAAGGATATGACTTCCTACATCAAATGTAGGAAGAAAAGGAACATCTGGGGTCTCAAACAAAACAACTTGACCACTAATGTATTGAGCTACAGGATAAAGTACCCCATCATTCACCTCCCAGTGGCCCCGAAGAATACCAGAGCCTGTAAAATTAACCCTGACATAGGCTTTTAAACTTTTAGTGTATCTTTTTACAACTGCATTGGTGAGACCATTTTCAAAGAAAAGCTCCACTCTATTAATAGAAAAACTAGCCTCAGCTTGAGTGGTAATAAAGATATTTAAAATAGCTTTTTCAGAAAATACGGAGAAATTAAACTCTCTTTCATACCAAAAAGCATTTTCCCCTCTATCCAGGACCTTTTGAATAACACCGAGTGGTATCGTAAGAACCTCAGAAACTTTTCCTGAACCATTTGCAATGTTAACACTTAATAAAGAAGGATTAGTTCCAATAATTTCCCCTCCAGCAGCACCCATAACCTTAAAACTCCCCGAATTGGATGTCCAAACTCCATCGGGTGCCGTCTGGGAAAAACTGTAAGTTATATTTACCAGAGAGCTTTGAGTTTTTACTACTTTAAAAGAAGAAGGACTGGTGCTTACAGAACCATAGGCTACCAGGCTAAGGGTAAAAGAGACTAAAATTACTATCAAACTCAAAGTTTTTATTTTCATTTTACTTCTCCTAAAAAGAGGAGGTTAACTGCGCCTCTACACCAAGAAAAATACCAAAATCTTTAGTTGATAAGTGAGCTATTTTGTCCTCGTTACTCCTATACTCTCCTTTCAAATAAAGGGAGGGTTTCATCATTCCCTGAAGTAATTGTGACAAAGGATAGCTAAAGCTTAATTGAACATTGGTATTCTGAGAATTAAACATCCCGTCAGATGAACTTCCACTGGTGTAAGAGCCTCTTATATTACTATTAAGACCTTTGAAAATAGAGAATGTTATATCTAAATTGGTAGTAAAACTATCCGTTGTCACATCAGTTAATTTATCCCTGCTTTTATCTAAGCAAAAAGAAGGAAAAAAAGATATCTTAGAACCTAAATAGGAAAAATTAAGAAAATAATTAGTAATATAGGTGTCATTGTCGGCTTTAGTTTTATCATCCATCAGGTTATAGCCTATCTGAAAACTTGTTTGAAAAAGGTCTTTGAAATAATTAATATTTAAAAGTAAACTATTTGTTATCTGGTTAAAATCCGAAGGAAATATCTTATCTTTTTGAGAGGTAAATTGATAACTAAATCCCCAAGGAAGATTCGGCATTTCATTGAATGAAGAATTGAAAGCTGCATCCCAGCTTTCAACTGTTGGAAAAAGAGGACTATTCTCTACATTATCCTGATATCGAGATAAACTCAGTCCAATGCTGTATTTTTCCATGTTCATTTCTAAATTAAATCCTCCGCCTTCTTCATCCTTGGGTAGATATTGATTGCCTATACTCTGAAAATCTTCTCCTATAAAATCATAAAAGATTTCATAATAAAATCTTTCTCTCATTCCAGATATTTTGAACTTAAAGGCCTTGTCCTCTATTTTACCAAACTCATCAGATATATCTGCGTCAAATCTTGTATAAGCATTTTCCAACTCCATCTTTAGTTTTTCTTCCCATGGGACAATCTCCAGTAAAAGACCAAAGACATCCCCAGATTGAGCTGGTGACCAGAAAGTAGCTGCTCTCCTTCCCGAAGCACCGGCAACCCTTAAAGATAGCTTATCATTAAGAAATAAGGAATGCCCACCTAATCCTGTGATATAATCTTTTGAGAAATTAAAAGTATCCGGATCAGTTACCGAAAAAACATCAAAATAAAAAGGGCCATTGGAGTATGTTAAAAGAACTCCCTTTTGGAATAAACTGTCTATTGTTAAGGAAGTTTCCCTTATTTGAACATCACCAAGACTCATCTTCATTCTGGAGCTATTTTTTCTATATTCCCCATTAAGGTAAAAACCTGCTATATCAAATCCTTTCTTTAAAGGAGGATCCACGGGAATATCTTGATCAAAGTATCTAACAGATAAGCTCGAATTCATAAAGATATTTTCTCTTGATACTATACTATTTAGATTAATGTTTCCCTCAAGTTTTGCACCAGGCAGATTTTTACTTTCCTGGTGGAGCTTAATACAAGCCTCACCTACAGAGGAAAGATCAGCTTCAGTGTAAGCTTCAGTAAAAAGCTGGGAGTGTTTTGTAGAAAAGTTGTAAGTTTCCTGAATTTCTTTGCCTTCTTTAGTCGTTCCAAAAAATGTGATACTATGATCACCGGCGGGAAGAATCTGAAAGGATTGGTAGGTAAACTCATTCTTTGAAATATCAATGAGTTGAGTAATATCAGTTTCATCTAAGATAACCATCAGGCTTGCAGGGACAATTTCTAAAGAAAATCTTACCTTAACAAGAGGCTTTTTTGCAATTACTATTTCACCTTCCCTTGGGATTATAAGTTTAAAATATCCCTCAGAGCAAGTAGCAACAAAGGGTGATAAGAGAAGAAAAACTATCATCAAAAAAGTTAGATGATATAGATGTCTTTTTCTCATTTTTCTTAAAAAATAGGTCTGTCCCCCTCTTTATTTTAACTGTTCTATTACTCTGTTAATTATAGAAAAAGAGTATCCCCGTCGTCTTAAAAACCCGGAAATTCTTTGAAAATCTTTTTTATCTTTTAGCGTCTTATATCTTTTCTGAACCACTCTTAAGGCTATTTCAGCTTCATCAATTTTGGAAAATAATTTTCCTACAACTTCTTGTGTTAAATCCTCTGGTATTCCTTTCTTTTTTAACTCATAACATATCCTTTTTTTAGCAAAACCTTTTTTAATACTGGAGTTTGTCCATTCTTCAGAAAATCTTCTATCATTTAAGAAATTATGTTCTTTTAAATAATCAATAACTTTCTGAATTATCTCTAAGGTGTATCCTTTCTGGCACATTCTCTCTTTAATTTCCCATTGACTTCTCTCCCTGTAATCCAAAAGAGTTAAAGCATAATTCTGGGCATTTCTTAGTTCCTGCTCTTTATTTTTCTTCATTTTTAACATTTAGTCTTTCACTTTCCTCTTAGCAATTCCCGAAGAGTTCTGGGATCTCTGGCTCTCTGTAAAGCACTATTTAAACTAATTATACCTCTTTTTATTAAGTTCTTTAAGGACTGATCCATTGTTCGCATTCCAAATTGGTAACCAGTTTGCATAACTGTATAAAGTTGGTGGGATTTCCCACTTCTAATTAAATTTCCCACAGCAGGGGTACCAATTAGCATTTCCTCTGCTGGAACTCTTCCGATTTTATCTTCTCTGGGGATTAAATTCTGAGTAATGACTGCTATCAAAGAAGATGATAATTGCATCCTTATCTGATTTTGCTGATGAGAGGGGAAAACATCAATTATCCTATCTATTGCTCCTGGTGCATCAGGAGTATGAAGAGTAGCCAAAATCAAATGTCCTGTTTCAGCAGCAGTTATAGCTGTGGATATAGTTTCCAAATCCCTCATTTCTCCAATTAATATAACATCTGGGTCCTGCCTTAGGCAGTATTTAAGGGAAGAGGCAAAAGAAAGAGTGTCAGAGCCTATTTCTCTTTGTTCTACAATGCCCTTTTTATGAGGATGAAGATATTCAATGGGATCCTCTATTATTATAATATGAACCGACCTTTTTTCATTAATTATGTTTATCATTGAAGCTAAGGTTGTTGATTTTCCACATCCTGTGGGGCCGGTTACTAAAATAAGACCACTATCTTTAATGCATAGCTTGCTCAGAATGGAAGGTAAGTTTAATTCAGAAAGAGAAGGAATAGCATCAGGGATAAGTCTGATAGCACAAGCTATTGAACTACGCTGATAATGGACATTAACTCTAAATCTTCCCACTCCCGGAACCCCGTAAGAAAAATCAAGATCTCTTTTTTCCTCAAAATCTTTTCTTTGAGTTTCTGTCATTAAAGAGTAAGCAAGAGACTTCGTCTTTGCAGGATCCAATTTTCCCCCATCGGTAAATTTAAGAAAGCCATTTATTCGAAATGCAGGAGGAATCCCCGTTATCAGATGTAAATCTGAAGCTCCTTTTTCTTTCATTTTTTTAAACAGGCTCTCTGAATCCATTTGTTCGCCTCGTTTATCTTATTAATTGTAATAGTTCTGAATAAATCTTCTTGTAGCTAAATTCTTCTTTTAACTGTCTTGCATTTGCCTTTCTCGTCAATGTCCATTCAAATATTACCCAACTTAAGAAGGTAACCCAAAATACTATCTGCAAGTTACACCCCTTCATTATCTATTTAAAACACTACTCTTTCATTATTTTTATTGCCCACTGGGCAAATTTTTCTGCCTCAAGTTTGCTCTTAGCCTCAGCAATTACCCTGATTACAGGCTCGGTTCCCGATACTCTTATATGAACCCAACCCTCTTTTTTCTTTACCTTGCCCCCATCTAAAAAACTTAATTTTTCTTTTTCAAATTCTCCCTTTAATCTTTGTTCAATCCGAGTAAAACAAGCAGAAGAAGCTCTCAGTTTTTTCTTCACCATAAAATACTGAGGGAGAGTGTCTGCTAATTGCGAAACTGG
>JAUWJJ010000096.1 GCA_030607765.1 Candidatus Aerophobota bacterium | reverse complement strand
TACGAGGATTACTATGGAAAAGCTCAAAGAGTGCGCACTTTAATTAAAGAAGATTTTGACCGTGTCTTCCAAAATTTTGATGCTATCATCACCCCCACCTCTCCCACAGTAGCCTTTAAAGTAGGAGAAAAGATTGATGATCCCCTTAAGATGTATCTCTCTGATGTATTTACTATCTCGGCAAATTTAGCTTGTATCCCGGGTATTTCAATCCCCTGTGGATTTGGCAGGGATAATTTACCCATTGGCTTGCAGATCCTCGGGAAACCTTTTGAGGAAGAAACTGTACTTAGAATTGCCTATGCTTACGAACAAAACACAGAGTGGCACAAAAGAACACCACCTTTATAAAACCAGTTAATGCGTGAATGTGTAAATGTGTTGATGTATGAACGCATTTGGATCGTTTGTCTGACGCATCTACGCATTAACGCATTACAGAGGATGTAAAACAGTGAACAAAAAAGATCTTCCAGTTATCAAAGTTGAAAGTGAGACACTTCCCGAAGGCTGGGAAAAATCAGTGGTAGAGTGCTGGGAGAAGGGAATGTCAATAGAAACAGAATACGATAAACCGGGTGACCCTCCCAGTAAAGATTGCACTATGATTATAGAGGTAAATTATCCTTTCAAAGAACCACGATTGCACCGCTCTTTCCCTGCTGGACTGGAAGACCTGGAAGTGTATCGCCAGGAAGTCCTCTTTGGAGTTCACGATGACTGGATAAAACCAGAGGAAGGAAAATGGAAGTATACCTACCATGAGCGTCTTTTTAGCTATGATGTACCTGGAGAAAAATCGATAAATCAGCTAAAGTTTGTGGTAAATAAATTATCCGAGGTTCCACATTCTCGCAGAGCTCAGGCTATTACCTGGAAATGTTGGCTGGACCCTAAATTTGATGACCCTCCCTGCCTTCAAAGATGTTGGTTTAGAATAATTGGTGAAGATTTGCAGCTCAATGTTCATCTGCGCAGCAACGACGCCTTTAAAGCTGCTTTTATGAATATGTTTGTCTTTACCGAGCTGCAAAAACTAATAGCAGAAAAGATAGCTAAAAAAACAGGCAAAAAAATAAAAGTGGGTAAATATGTTCACATAGTCGACAGCTATCATATCTATGGTTCCTATTATAAGGACTTTAAGGGATTCCTGGATACTATTAAAAAAAGAAGTTTTAAGGAAAGGACATGGCCCACCTCCTTTGCCTTACCCTTTTTTGAAGAGGGGAAACTCCGTCTGAGAGGAAAATCTTGAGGAAAGTTTTAGTTACTGGAGGAGCTGGTTTTATTGGATCTCACATAGTGGATAGATATATAAAAGAAGGTTGGGATGTCACTGTAGTAGATGACCTTTCTACAGGAAAAAAGGAGAATTTAAATTCCCGGGCAAAGTTCTACCAAATCAGTATTGTTGATGAAAAATTAGCTTTAGTTTTTAAAAAAGATAAATTTGATCTCATTAATCACCATGCCGCTCAGATAAATGTGCGTCTCTCTGCAGAAAAACCAGAAGTTGATGCTAAGATAAATATCCTGGGAACCTTAAACCTCTTAGACAAATGCCTTAAAGCCAGGGTAAAAGACTTCATTTTTGCCTCATCAGGAGGAGCAATTTATGGGGAAGCTCAAGAGCTTCCTGTAGATGAGTATTATCCTAAAAATCCTCTCTCACCTTATGGCATTACTAAGCATACGGCGGAACTTTATCTTTACTTTTACAAAAAAGTCTTTGGTCTTAACTATATTTCCCTGAGGTATGCAAATGTTTACGGACCAAGGCAGGACCCTCTTGGAGAAGCAGGAGTGGTAGCTATTTTTTCTAATAAGATGCTAAAGGGAAATTTGCCCACAATCTTTGGTGATGGAAAGCAAACCAGAGACTATGTGTTTGTAGATGATGTGGCTGAGGCAAATCTTCTGGCAACCTGCAAAATGAAAAAATTAAACTGCAAAGATATTTTTTCCAGCGATGATCTTGCCTACAATATAGGTACAGGTAAGGAAGACTCGGTAGACAGCCTTTACCAGAAACTGGCCGACATTACCGGATTCCAAAAACATCCCCTCTATAGTGACCCAAAAGAAGGAGAGGTAAAAAGAATCTGTCTTGATCCTACTAAGGCAAAAAAAGAGCTTGGCTGGAAGATAAAAACATCCTTTGAGGAAGGCCTGAAGCAAACTGTAGACTGGGCTTTGCAAAAATTTGGGTAAGTCCCGTTAGATAGCAAGTATCTAACGGGGTGAATCCCTCCCAAACTACTAATTTTTTTCATCCCATTAGATATACATAATTATCTAATGGGATTCATCTTTGTCCTTAGGGAACTGCACCTCTCTTGCGGACGGAGCTTCTTTTCTAACAGAGTAGAAACTATCAGGTTCTAAAGCCTTTTTACTCTTCTTTCTCTCCTGCCCTTACCATAAGCTCTTTTTCCTTTCGATCTACCTCTCTTTGCAGCTTCTCTAATACTCCCTTATTTTCCTCACGGAGAAGATGTTTAAATCTTCCCTGGGATTTTAGCCAATCCTTTAAAGGTCTTTTTTTTCTTGGTTTATAAGTGATTCTGTACTTGCCATTCTCAATCTCATACAAGGGCCAGAATCCTGTAAGAACAGCTAATTTAGCTATTTTAATGGTTTGATCAGCAGGATATCTCCATCCCCTGGGACAGGGGGAAAGAATATTAATGAAAGAGGGACCATTTGCACTTAAAGCCTTCTGAACTTTTTTCATTAAATCGTTGTAATAACCGGGAGAGGCTTGGGCAACATAGGGAATATTGTGGGCAGCAACAATTTGAGTTAAGTCTTTTCTGAACTCAGTTTTACCTTCGGGAATAGCCTTGCCTGAGGGAGTAGTCGTAGTATGACATCCCATAGGACTGGCACTGGAGCGCTGTATACCCGTGTTCATATAAGCCTCATTGTCATAGCAGATATACAGAAGCTTATGACCTCGCTCCAGAACCCCTGAGAGAGATTGAATTCCAATATCGTAGGTTCCTCCATCTCCTCCAAAGGCAATGAACTTTATCTCTCTATCTATTTTTCCCTGTTTCCTTAAAGAGCGATAGGCAGTCTCCACTCCGGAAAGGGTAGCTGCTGCATTTTCAAAGGCATTATGAATAAAGGGTATCTTCCAGGCAGTAAAGGGATAAATGGTGGTTGATACCTCTAAACATCCTGTAGGAGAACAAACTACTACTGGAGTATCTGCTGTTAAAAGAACCTGTCTTACAATAATAGATGCTCCACATCCAGGACAAAGTCGGTGACCACTTGAAATAAGCTCTTCTTTTTTAGATAAATCTTTAAGAGATGGCATTTTTCTCTCCTATCATTCTCTTACTCCTAAGTAACTAACTAAATTTTCGACTTTCCCTGTTTTTTTAATCTGGATAAGATCCTGATACACTTTTTTAATCTCTTCTATCCCAATATTTCTTCCTCCCAATCCATAAATATAGTTAACTACAGGGACTTTCTTTTCTTCCTCAAACAAAGCCGACCTTACCTCTAAAAAAATTGGTCCTCCTACAGCCCCAAAGGAAACAGAACGATCCATAACCGCTACTGCTGATGCTTTTCTTAAACTCTTTTTAATTTTTTCTTGAGGAAAAGGCCTAAAGGTTCTTATCTTTAAAAGTTTTGCACCTACCCCTTCTTCCTTTAACTCCTCCACCGTTCCCTTTACTGTTCCTGCAGTAGATCCGGCTGCTACTATCACTAAATCCGCATCCGGAGAGCCAAACTCTTCTATTAAATCGTAACTTCTTCCAGAAAGTTGAGCATACTCCCCTCCTATTTTTTTAATTACACCCAGAGCATTTTCCATAGCTTCTACTTGCTGGCGTTTGTGCTCAAAATAGTAGTCATAAAGATCAAGAGGACCATAGGTTACAGGATTGTCTATATTTAAAAGGGGATATTGTGGGTTAAACTTTCCTATAAATTCTCTCACTTTCTCATCTTCAAGAATCTCCACCCTTTCTGTTCCATGAGAGATAATAAACCCATCAAAGGTAACTATTACCGGGAGAAGAACACTTTTTTCTTCTCCGATACGTACAGCCTGAATAAGATTATCATAAATTTCCTGGCAGTTCTCACTGTAAAGCTGAATCCAACCTGAATCTCTTACTCCCATAGAATCTGAATGATCACAGTGAATATTAATGGGACCGCTTAAGGCCCGATTTACCACAGGCATTACTATGGGTAATCTTAAAGAAGCTGCTATATAAACAATTTCCCACATTAAAGCTAAACCATTAGCTGAGGTAGCCGTCATCGCCCTTGCCCCAGCCGCTACAGCCCCTACACAGGCACTCATAGCTGAGTGCTCACTTTCTACTCTTATCATTTCTGTATTTACCAGACCATCAGCCACAAATTCAGAAAATCTTTGCACTATCTCTGTTTGGGGAGTAATAGGATAAGCTGCCATCACATCTGGATTGATTTGTCGTATAGCCTCAGCGGCAACTTCATCACCTGTCATAGCTCCAATTTTTCCCATTTATTTTCTCCCTTCTTTTTCAGTCCTATATTTAGCTTCTTCCACCATTTCAATTGCTTCAAATGGACATTCAGTAGCACATATTCCACACCCCTTGCAATAATCGTATTTAAAACCTCTCATTTTTCCATCCCCCACTATAATAGAACTATCGGGACAATATATCCAACAAATAAAACAATGCTTGCACTTTTTCTCATCCAGGACTGGGCGAAAGGTTCTCCAGCTACCTGTTAAGTATTCCTTAGCATTGCCTGCCTCTAAAATAAGACCCCCTAAGGGGATGTCCTTCCAGCCCTTCTCTTTCATTCTGATTTTACCTCCTCATAAGCCTTCCCAATAGATGAGATGTTGCTTTCTACTATCTTAGAGCTAAATTTCTTTTCAAATTTTTCTCTGGCACTGGAAAGTAAAGTTTCCAGTTTTATAAGTGGACTTACCTTAATTAACGCTCCCAGCATTGGCATATTGGGAAGATTCCTTCCCAGAGCTTCCAGAGAAATGGAAGTAGCATCTACAGTAAAAACTCTTCCTTGATTAAACTTTAATCTTTCTCTAATTTTTTTCGGGGAAGATTTGCTATTTACCAAAAGGATTCCCTCATCTCCTAAGCCTTCGGTAACATTAGCCGCTTCCAGCAAAGTAGAATCAAGCACTACTACAGCTTCAGGATTGACAACACTACAGTGAACTAAAATTGGGCTCTCACTAATTCTGGTGAAAGCTTTTATAGGAGCTCCTTCTCTTTCTGGACCATATTCAGGAAAACCCTGAATGTATTTTCCCTCTTTCAAGGCAGCTCCAGCTAAAAGCAAAGCTGCCGTTTTAGCTCCCTGCCCAGCTCTCCCATGCCAGCGAATCTCGGTAATACTTTTGATTAAAAATTCTCCCCTCATAAGATAATTTGTAACTATTTAGCCACAGGT
>JAUWJJ010000197.1 GCA_030607765.1 Candidatus Aerophobota bacterium | reverse complement strand
TTACCTTTGGCTGATGAGGAAACCCTGGTCATTGTTGTCTCTGATCATGGAGCAACCACGTGGATAAATGATGTTCCCATTGCCGACATTTTAGAGAAAGCCGGTCTTCTCAAAAGAAAGAAAAACAAAGAAACCGGTTTAAAAGAAGTTATTTGGGAAGAAACCAAAGCTATCCAACAAAGAGCCTGTTATGTTTATGTTAATTTAAAGGGAAGGGACCCAAAAGGAGTTGTTGAGCCCGGGGAAGAATACGAAAAAGTCCGCGATAAAGTTATTGAAGCTTTTTACGATTATGTGGATCCAAAGACAGGTAAAAGACCTTTTTCTCTGGTTCTTCGAAGGGAAGATGCTCGAGTTATTGGTCTTTATGGGGATAGAATTGGTGATATTGTATACGCCTTAAGACCCGAATTTGGTCACGAGCATGGCCAGCAGCTTCCCACGGCAAAGCTAGGCACAGGTTCCCTCGAATCTTTTTTGGTGATGAAAGGACCCAATATCAAGAAAGGAGTAAAATTAAATGAGATGACTGGCCTTCAAGATGTTGTGCCTACTATATGCTATTTAATGGATATTCCCTTCCCTAAAGGATGCCAGGGAGCTATTATTTATGATGCTCTTGAGGACCCTAATTGGAAAACAAAAGAGCTGCAAAGACTTAAAAAAGAACTTAACCGATGGAAGACTATTTATGAAAAGCAGATCAGTATCATGCATAATAGATAGATATTCTAAGGCAAACTTCCAGGAGCTTTTTGGGATTCTTTTTTGTTCTTCAACAATTCTTTGGGAAAATAGTTGTCAAATCCTTATCAGTAGCTAAAATGAGAGAGAAAAAAAAGGAAAGAGCTAAAAATAGAGCCGGGGAAGGTGAGAGATCAAGAAAACGAATAAGGCCATTAGCTTGAGAAAAGAAGGTTTTTCAAGAAGAAAAAACATTAAATAATTAAATTTTCTTTTTAAGAACTTTCAGGGGAAAATGAACCATGTCATAAATATAAAGCCAACTACATATTTATCCATAGTGAATATACAAGGAGGATTATTATGAACGTTGTTGTAATTGTTTCCGACACATTTCGTCGCGACAATTTGAGTTGTTACAGTAGCAAGGGAGTCTATACACCTCACCTGGATCGTTTTGCTAAACAGTGTGTAATTTTTGACCAAGCTTATTGTGCATCTTTTCCAACAGTGCCCATGCGTGCTGATCTTATGACTGGTAAGTATACTTTTACCTATCTTGGTTGGGCTCCTCTGCCAAGAGGGGAAATAGTCCTTCCTCAAATACTAACAAATGCTGGATATACAACCATGGGTATAGTGGATACTCCTTTCTTTATGAGAGGAGGCTACAATTATGATCGTGGCTTTCAGGATTTTATTCAGTATCGTGGGCAAGATAAAAGTACAGAAGGTTATGGTTATAGTAATGTTGCCTATGAGCGCCGCTACGAAGAAGACTATTTTGCTCCTAAAACCTGTATTGCTGCTGAGCACTGGCTTGAGCGACATTACAAGGAGAATTTTTTTCTCTATGTAGATACCTGGGATCCACATGAGCCCTGGGATCCACCTGCACATTATGTGGAACGTTATGAGCCTGATTGGGATGGTAAACTAGTACCTCCTCCTTATCAACGCTTAAAAGATAGCAGCGTAACCAAAAAAGAGCTTAATGCTGCTTATGCTTGCTATTGTGGTGAAGCTACTATGGTTGATCATGCTGTGGGTCATCTTATTGACCGTATTGAGTCGATAGGATTGATGGATGATACAGTGATTATCTTTACAGCTGATCACGGCTTTTATTTTGGTGAGCATGATATTTTTGGTAAATCAGTGATGGAGAGAGAGAAGTTATTTAAAAACGGACCACTTTATAGAGAGGTGAATCAGATCCCACTTTTAATTTATGTACCTGGGGTTAAACCACGCCACACTAATGCTTTGGTATCTGTTCCTGACTTTATGCCAACAATTCTTGAATTAGCTAATGCAAAAGTGCCCGATACTGTACAAGGTAAATCTTTTTCATCTGTAATTAAAGAGAAAGAAGATACCAATCAAAAATTTGTGGTTTCCACAATGCAACTGCAAAATCCTGGTGAAGTTACCCGAGCTGTAGATGGTGTTGAACGGGAAGTGGAGATTTATTTACCAGCCACTATTACTACTGATAGATGGTCACTTCTTTATTCACGGAAAGATGCTTCGGTAGAACTTTATGATATAAAAGCTGATCCTGCACAACAAAAAAATATTGCCGAGGATAACAGGCCCGTAGTAAAGGAATTACACAAGTGCTACTATGAATTTTTGAAAAAAATTGGAACCGAGGAAAGATTACTTAAACCCAGAGCTTCTCTATAAATTAGAAACTCTGCACTTGATACTTTAACCTATTTTCGGTAATTCAAGATTTAAAGAGATTTACCGTTCCGTTTCCCAAGTAATGCAGGAAATGGGTTGACAGTCCCCGACAAAGATAAGGAACTAAAAAATAAGGCTAAAGGGAGGTGAAAAAGTAGATAGGCCATTAGCTTAAGGAAACAAAGTTTCTGGGAAGATGAGGGGAAATCCCTAAATTCAACTCAGGGAAAAATCAAAAGGAGATAAATAATGTTACGTAAGTTAACCTTAATATCGTTAATTGTGGGTTTATGTTTAATGGGGGCAGTTCCGGTATTAGCTCAGGTAACATATTCCACATTGGCCGAGTACGAGGAACTCACCGGAAACAAAATAGAGGAGTTTAATGAAGCTCCAGGGTTAAAATTAAAAGTAGCTGCTGGCGAGCTTCCTCCGGTGGAGGAAAGAATATCTGAGGAGCCTCTGGTAATGGAGGTAGAGGAAATTGGTCAGTATGGAGGAATATTCCGAGTACCAGCAACGCATCCTCTTACGGGATCAATAGACGATAGAACCGCACGATTTCAGCCTATAATCAGATTATCTTCTGATTTAAAAACTATAGTCCCTAATATACTTAAAGGTTGGGATCTATCAGAGGATTCAAAAACTTTAACTATGTATCTGCGAAAGGGAATGAAGTGGAGCGATGGTGCACCTTTTACCGCTGATGATGTAGTGTTCTCATACGAGGATTGTCTCTCAAACAAAGAACTTTTCCCGGTTATGTCAAAGAAATG
>JAUWJJ010000220.1 GCA_030607765.1 Candidatus Aerophobota bacterium | reverse complement strand
GGATTAAGGGGAGGGTGAATTAAAACAAGGTGGGGGTGAAAATTGGATTGAGGTGAGGGGGATATTTAGCCTCCCAATTGCTTTTTAACTCTTGCTTCACAAAGGGCGACTAAAGTCGCCCCTACCCACCGATTTATCGGCGCATTAAAACTGCCCAATGAATTGGGCAGCTACTTCTTAATTGACAGAGAAAAGAGGAAAATTTTAGAAAAGCTAAACTATTACTAAATATTTTCCTGTAAGTCGCCGCCCGAGTAATATACCGTATAACTAGTTATATACGAACCTACCACTTACTCAAAAACTTCCTGATTATATCCTCTGAGGATAAATTAAGATAAAGTTCAGTAGCTGTCAACCTGTAGTAGCCTAAGAGGATCTGGATGACTCTGGTGGGGATTACTTTTAAAAACGCATCCCGGAATTTACCTAACCTTATTGCTGGTGGATGTTGGATTGAGAATATAACATTTTGGGTAGCGATAGCATACTACAGATACCCTCTTAGATGAGTCAATCACTCTTTTAGGCTGGATATTTACCCCACCAATTTTCATCTTAATAAGACTGATTGAGAATATTTTCTATTTACATCCACAGGGTTAGGATGGTTTATAGATTAACTCTTGGCTCATCTTATAGGTGTAAGGCAATCCATCATGCTTCCAACCATTTATATAGCCACGATAACCATAGTAGATGCTATTTTTATCTTTCACCTTATCGCCCTCAAAGCCACCCAATACATTAAAGACGTAATCAAATCCAGTTTCTCTTAGTATATCGCATGCAAAGCGGCTACGTACTTCTGACTTACAAATTATAATAAGTCTATCGGTCTTCTTAAACCTTGTCACAACATCCCTAACAAAGTTAGGATTTTCCCTCATCCCTTCCGAAGTCCAAAACATGTAAGGGATGTTGTAAGCCATGGATGGATGGCCTACAAATTTATACTCGGGCCTTGTGCGACAATCAATGAGGAAGGTGTGCTCTGGATCTGTCTTAAGCATTTCGTACACCTGGAGAGGAATAAGACCGCCTCCTACATTAGGTACCTTTAGTTTATCTTGCTCTGTTGCCCAAGTAGCAACTCCAACCCCGATACTTACAAGCAGTATCAATATCATTGGAACTAATTTCTTCATTTTTTCTCCCTTTATATCCGGCAATAATTGGAGGACACAGCACAGCGTTGGTGATAAAAATATTATTACGACCAATATCTATGCTAAAGAACAAATCTCTAAAGGACTCTGCTGTCGCATCTTCATTTTCAAAGGATATCCTGCCCGACTTGCCTGTTCCAATTCTATCCGGGCGTTCAACAAGGAATAGAATTTTTGCTCCTACTCCTCCGTTCTTCTCATCAGGTAGCGGAACATGCAGTAGAATGTCCCTGTAGCACCTTCTACACGATTTAGCTTCGATAAAGATTGTGAGAATTTCTTTATTTATATTTCTTCACCCACATCTATACCTAAAAATACTACAATGATATGAATAAATTGCGCCAAAACAATGTCGCCCAACCTAATTATATACGAAATTCGCTTTTTGTTAAGTTTGGAGGGTATATCTGAAAAATTGAAAGTAAATCTTTATTTTAGACCTTGGGAACAAATTTAGTAAAAACAAAAACTTTAATTAAAAGTAAAATTACACAAGAGAGACTAACTTACATGAATTTGCCTCCTCTTTTGGTGTTTATGAGCTAATAGCAAGAAAAAAGGCTGTACTGTTTAAAACCTTTAGCTATTTAGTTTATTTTTTGTTTTATCTGTATCGATCTTCTATTGCGCACCTTAAAAGTTGCGGCTACCATCTTTTAACATTAATTAACAAAAAACATTCGTAAATGGTTGAGTAAAATGGTCAGATTTTGTTACCATATTGTTACTATAAGTTGCATAAAATGGTAGAAAATAATGGAATCTTTAAATTTAGGTTCTGAAAATGGTTATGGCTATTAATGAGCTTTTGTAATTTGTTTTGATTCGGCCTCCGAAGGCCGACGTTCTATCCACTGAACTACAGGCGCCTAATTTTTCTAAATCCTTAATTAATAACTAGTTCAAGGCAAGGATAAAATCCCTAAATTGAAATGTGAATGCATCCTATCTCCTTTCAGCATTAAGTTCCTCACCTTCCCTCCTTCGCTACCGCAGCCGTTAAGGTAACAAGCCCCAAATGAACCTAAGCGTGAGCGAACTAGTAACTGCCAAGGCCCACTCGCCGATATTACTCTCATAGTAAATTAATGGTTCCAGGTCAATGCTAAGACTTCCTGTCAACGGTATTCTTAAGCTACCTTCTACTTTGATGGTATAATCACCTGCCCTGGGAGCTTTTCCTTCAGGGTAGTTGACATCACCAGCCACCGAGTTGAGGATATAAAATATACGAGCGGAAATATCAATACGTCTATCACCAGAGTTCTGTTGATATTCTGATTTCAGGTAAAGACCATAGTCCTCACCAGGTACAAACAGCCTTTTGTGAACACCCACTCCAATAGATGCATCGAGGTCTGAGGAAAACTCATGCCCGATACCGAAATTAGTTGACAATGATCCACTCCGGGGTTCATTGTGCTCTGGAGTAATCTCCATATTATCCAACTCCAGGAAAATACTCCAATAAGAATCACTCCCGGTGTACCTGCGATACCCAGCATCAGCATTCACTGAGTTTGCTATCACTTCCTC
>JAUWJJ010000085.1 GCA_030607765.1 Candidatus Aerophobota bacterium | reverse complement strand
TATGGAATAAGCCAGCTCACCGTATTATAGGAAATCTCCTTGGTCTACCTTCAATGAATATCATCCCGGGAGGTAGAGCAAAGATAGTGAACGGTAAGATGAATATATTTACTGAGGATGGTTTCCAAATACCTATGAACAAAGAACAACAGACTAAAATTCAAGAGAAAAATATAGAAAAAATAGACATAGGTATTCATCCAAGCGATATACATATTATAGGAGCTGGCGAGTATAACCCTGTTCTGAGAGGGGAAATATACGTTTATGAGTCCTTAGGAATAAAAGGTGCTCTCTCAGTCAAAGTTAATAAAAGGATTATACGAGTTCAAACACCGGCCAGGTATGAAAAAAGAAAAATAGGCGAGAAGATCGATTTATACTTTAAGGAAGCTGATACACACCTGTTTGATTCGAAAAGTGGATTAAATATCTTTTATATGAAGTAAAGAGGACAACACAATGGAGAAATTGCGACTGGAAAAAGTGTGGAAATATTATGGGAAGGTTGAAGCGGTAAAGGAGTTGAATTTATCCTGTGAAGAAGAAGAAATTTTAGTTTTGCTTGGTCCGTCCGGTTGTGGTAAAACATCGACTCTTCGTATTATTGCTGGTTTAGAGAAAGTTTCGCGAGGAGACATTTACCTGAATGGAGAAAACATTACCCACTCCCTACCTCGAGAAAGTAACATTGCCATGGCTTTTGAAGATTATGCGCTATACTCACCTTTGACCGTTTATGAGAATATCTCTTTTCCTTTGAGAATAAAAAAGTTTTCAAAAATAGACATAAACACAAAGGTTAAGAGAGTGGCTAAAGTATTGAGAATCGATGATATTTTAAATAAACTCCCCGCAGAATTAAGTGGCGGTCAACAACAGCGGATTTCATTGGCAAGAGCATTGGTAAAAGAGGGGGTCGCTCTTTTACTTATGGATGAGCCAATCTCCCATTTAGATGCCAGGCTCAGAAACGAAATCCGAACAGAAATCAAGCGATTGCACGAAGAAACTGGTCAAACTATAATTTATGTTACGCATGATCAGATGGAAGCAATGGCCCTGGGTGATAAAATCGCTGTAATGAATTTAGGTACGCTCCAGCAGTTAGGTTCTCCTGAGGAACTTTATGATCAACCGGCTAATTTATTTGTAGCAAGTTTTATTGGGGAACCTCCTATGAATTTTATAGAATGCGGGATAGAGAAAAAGGATGGTAGGCAATATTTAAAAAGCTCCTCTATGAAAATAGAAATTTCTCCAGAAATAGCGAATTCATTGGAAGAAGAGCAAGATCAGGATATTATCCTGGGTATCCGGCCTGGAGATTTTTTGTTAGGTAAAACAGATAAGCCCGGGTTTGCTCATATCGAGGGAAGAGTATATTTTGTGGAATTTATTGGTGATATGACGCTTATACATGTGAAGGTCCAGCAAGACCGTTTCATTATAACGGTGCTGACTGAAATCCGAATAGAAGAAAACGAAAACTTAACAGTAAGTTTTCCTCTACAAAGCATTCATATATTCCATAAGCAAACAGGGCAGGTTATAGGTAATCTGAGAAAGCTTTGAACAAAGAAGGATACTTAGTCGGTAGAGTGCATATACTACTCTTTGAATTAGAAAGATGGCAGGGCTAAGTAGTGATACACTTCCCAAAAATCATCCCTCTTTTTCAATCAAAGGCAAAGATATAGGTTAGTTTTTAAAGAAGATAGAAAGAACCTCTGCCCTGTTCTATCAGTAGGTGCTGCCCCCTGTCCCTCCAAATGATCTCAAGTTGAGTTATGATAGAACAGTTAGGGAATACAACAAAATTTCCTAAGGGGGCAAGGGTATTTAAAGTTCAATACTTGATGTTGTGTAACAGGTAAGCAACTACAACCCGCCCAATGAATTGGGCAACTACTTCTTAATTGACAGAGAAAAGAGAAAAGTAGTCGCGAGGCTTGAGAGCCTGCGTTTATACGCACCCTAAAGGGTGCGGCTACCTTTTAGAAAAGCTAAACTATTACGATGTTGTAGGTAGCCCTAAAAACCTTCAGGTTACGCTAAATATAGGCAGGATCTCAAGCCTTTGCGGCTACTGTGGTGCGGTATTAAAAAGGAGGAAAAGATGAAAAAATTTATCAACGACCCTAACAAAGTGGTAAATGAGATGCTGGAGGGATTTTTAGCCGCCCATCCTGATCTAATAGAAAAACTTCCCACCTCCAGGGTAGTGGTACGAAAAGGTTTTCCCTTCAAAGGAAAGGTAGGACTTGTAACCGGGGGAGGGTCCGGGCATAAACCTGCCTTCATTGGCTATGTAGGAGATGGACTTGTTGATGCGGTAGCTATGGGAGATATCTTTGCCTCTCCCTCTGCTCAGCAGATTTACGATGCCATCAAGGCTGTTGATTCGGGAGAAGGAGTTCTTTGTATGCTGGGGAACTACTCTGGAGATATTATGAACTTCGATATGGCTGTGGAGATGGCAAAAGATGATGGACTCAAAGTAGAGCAGGTAATTGTTAACGATGACGTTGGCTCTGCACCTAAGGATAAGATGGAAAACAGAAGAGGTGTTGTGGGAGAGATAATTTTATGGAAGGTAGCAGGAGCTAAATCTAAGGAAGACGCCTCTCTCGATGAGTTAAAAAAAACGGCAGAGAAGGCAATATTTAATACCCGAAGCATGGGGGTTGCCCACACTCCCTGTACTGTTCCTACAGCTGGAGAACCTACCTTTACTTTGGGCGAGGATGAGATGGAGATTGGAATTGGACATCATGGAGAGCCAGGAGTAAAACGTATGCCCATGAAATCAGCTGATGAGACAACAACTATGCTTATGGAAAGAATTCTGGAGGACCTTCCCTTTCAATCAGGCAATGAAGTGGTAGTCAACATTAATGGACTTGGCTCAACTCCTCTTCTTGAACTTTACATAATTTACAGGAAAGTGAATGAGATGCTAAAAGATGCAAAAATTAAGGTACACAGAACCTACATTGGGGAATACTTTACTTCACTGGAGATGGGGGGGTTTTCAATAACCCTGACCAAGGTCGATGATGAACTAAAAAGGTTAATCGATGCCCCGGCAAAAGCTCCTCTTTTTGTCCAGATGTGAAAAGTAAATTGTATAAAGAGGTGTTAAAATGAAAGCAGTGGTTATTTATGGAAAAGAAGATTTTCGTTACCAGGATGTTGCTGGCCCTAAATTAGAGGAGGGAGAGGTTGTGGTAAAGGTGGGAAGGTGCGGTATATGTGCTGCTGATCCCAAGATCTTCCACGGAAGTGCTTATTTTTCTCAGGTAGCCTATGATCATGCTCCTATTGTGGCAGGGCATGAGTTTATAGGAGAGGTGATGGAACTGGGAAAAGGAGCAGAGGAAAAATACCATCTTAAAGTGGGAGATAAAACCATAGCTGAGCAGATAGTCCCCTGCTGGGATTGTTACTACTGCAAGCGGGGAATCTACAATATGTGTGATGTGCATAAGGTTTTCGGAATCTCCGGACCTGATGGAGGATGGGCAGAATATATGAAGTATCCCAAAGGATCTATCGTCTGGAAAGTTCCAAAGGAGCTTCCTGACAAGATAGCTATAGCTATAGAGCCTTTAGCCTGCGCCATTCATGGAGTAGAGAGAGGAAATATAAAACTTGGGGATGCAGTAGTGATAACCGGAACCGGAGCCATAGGTCTTTTCATGCTCCAGGTGGTCAAGTTAAAGCACCCCCGACTTATAGTGGTTTCTGATCCTGATGAACATAGGCTCAAGATAGCTAAAGACTTAGGTGCTGAGGTAGTTATCAATCCTCAAAAAGAAGATGTGGTGGGGAAAGTAAAAGACCTTACTGAAGGACTTGGTTGTGATGTTGTTCTTGAGGCAAGTGGACATTCAAAAGCAGTAGAGCAGGCTATAGATATGCTCCGTCGAAGAGGAAGATTGATGGAATTTGGTGTTTTTGCCGAGAAAAGCTGTATCGATTTTAGCATTATAAGTGATGTAAAAGAACTTGAGATTGTGGGAGGTCATCTTGGAGCCTATACCTATCCCTTAGCCATTAAATATTTAGCCCAGGGTCTTGTGAAAACGGATCAAATCATAACTCACAATTTTCCCTTAAAAGATTGGAAAAAAGCTATTGAAACCTCTGAAAAACGTTTGGAGAATGCTATTAAGGTAACTATGACACCTCCCCTTTCGCCATAAAAACTAACCACTCCTAACAGTGTCTCTATCACTAAAACCAGTTAGTGTTAGCTATTATGAGAGCAAATTTCTTGCTCTTTAAGGTAAACCCCGTTTGAAAGTTTGGAAGGGACTTTTGCCCTTAAGACGGAGCTTTTTTCTAACAAGGTAAATTTCTCAACTATTCAGGATAGCCGATCGGGAATACATATAATGGCCTATATTTCTTGGGCAGGTTTAACACCTTTGAAACTTCATCATCCCGGAATGCTCCTATAGAAACAGTCCCCAGATTCAGGGATACTACCTGCAACCAGATATTTTCTCCTGCGTGGCCGGCTTCCATGTGAACATACTGGATTCCTCTTTTTCCATATTTAACAGTTGTTCTTTCATATTCAGCTGTTATCACAATACACACAGGAGCATCTGCAATGAACATCTGGCCAAGGCATGCTCTGGCCAGAGAACCCTGATGAGCTCCCTTTAAGGTTAAATCTATGGTGTGATTGGCTGGATTGTAATGATACACTCCAGCTTCAAGCTCCTCTACTTTTTTAACTACAAGGTAAACATCAAGAGGATATAGGGCACCAGCTGATGGTGCTGCCCTTTTAAATCCTCCATTTCCTGTAATACCTTGAGCTGCCCAGAGAATCTGTGAAATTTGCCTCAGGTTTAAGGGTTTATCTTTAAATTTTCTTTTTGACCTTCTTTTCTTTATCGCTTCCTCAAGCGATGTTTTTCCCTCAACTGCAGGCGCTGGCAACTGAATGCTCTTAATCTTTCCCCATCCCTCTGTTCTTCCTGAAGATATATTAAATATCATCATTGCACATCCTAATATGCTAATCATTATGAGTTTTATCATCAAAAGTTTTAAATTCATATCAATTACCCAGCCCTTCCGAAAAAGTTTTTTTTACAATCCCGGCAAAACTCTTTTTTCCTTACGGTCGGTATTGGAAAGACTGCTAAAAAAATGCATCCCATATCTTGCATTATTGCAATGAGTTAATTCAAAAGTATGACCCAGCTGGTGAACCACTTACCTTATAATTTGTCTTTAGCTTGTTTTAGCTCATCCGTCCAGCTTATATGTTTAATTTTTCTCCAATCCTTGCCTAAAATTTCAGCGCCTTTCTTATCCACCTCTAATGGGTCGCCAGCCAAAATTCATCTCCTAAGCGATTAGCTTTTCCACAAATCCCTTGACACTTTGCCTAACATCCTCACTAAATGGTCTCATTGAGTTAATGCCAGTCAAAAAATTAGAGCCAGTGCCATAATCTATTGTTAGCTAAAATCCATTGTATCTCTTAAAGAACTATTTATGGTAACTATCCCTTGACAACAAGTATATTTCTGCTATAATATAGTTATCAAAAATAAAAAAGGGGCAAGTCAAATGCAGAAATATACCATCAAAGATTTTGAAACAGAATTTCGCAATGAAGATTCTTGTCTTGAATGGATAAAGAATCATCGTTGGCCCGAAGGTATTCATTGTCCTAAGTGTGATAAGATAACAAAACATCATCGAGTTACTGGTCGCTCTTGTTATGCCTGTGATTACTGCGGGCATCAAATTTTTCCTACCGCTGGAACTATCTTCCATAAAT
>JAUWJJ010000170.1 GCA_030607765.1 Candidatus Aerophobota bacterium | reverse complement strand
AACCAATATTTAATCTGGCTGCCTCCTTGACCTGGGTATCTTTAGCTTCATTGTACTGTTTAATGGATAAATCAAGCATTCTGTCAGTAAGTTTAATCGCTGTATCGTAAAGCTTTTCTATCTCAAGAATTCGCAAGAGATAATCAAAGAATATATGAGTTGTATGAAGAACAGCATCTGTGGTAAGAAATATCGGCTGATTATACTCTTTACATTCCGCATAGACATCGTACATTTCATCCTTGTATCCAGGTGTAACTACAAAACCATTTTGCTTCAGAAGTTCTTTTGCTTCCTTTGAAAGGTAAACATTTCCCAACCCTTCAAGAGAAAATATTTCCTTTTTATTCATTGCCATGCATCCTGGGGAGATAATTTGAGAAAAAACCAATAAAAAAACACCTGCAAATAAGATAATCTTTTTCATTTTTTGATCTCTTACACTTTCATATTATAACAGTTTAATTTTTCTCTTTTGTGCCATTACCTGCCTGTGCGGACATACAGATAGGCAAGTCTGTTAAAGGCAGGTATGAAATTGCAGAACTTGTTTTGAGCCTACCTGAGATTGCTTGAATGATAGATGAGAAATCTCGCATTTTTAGAAAAACTTATCTATTTTGAACTATGTGCTACTATATAGTTTGCCCAATCCGAATTTCCCCTTTTTCACCTCTTACCCTTCATTTCGTAATAGGTAAGCTTTCCTAAGAAAATGTGGAACTACACATTCGTCATTGTGAGCTGTAGCTTGCCGATTTATCGGCGCATTAAACCCGCCCAATAAATTGGGCAACTACAATTGAGCTCGTGGGTAGTCGCGAGGCTCAGAGCCTGCGTTTATACGCACCCTAAAGGGTGCGGCTACCTTTTAGAAAAACTAAACTATTACCCCACCTCTTACCTGGTAAATCTTGCGACCTGCACTACATTTTACTGTTTATTTAGCTTATATTCAATGGAATCTAAGAGTGCTTTCCAACTCGCCTCTATGATATTGGGAGAGACACCCACAGTTCCCCATCTATCTTTTTTATCGGAAGACTCTATTAAAACCCTGGTTCGAGCTTCTGTACCAGTTCCAGTATCAAGGATACGTACTTTGTAATCGGCAAGGTGCATCTCAGAAATTTGAGGATAACTGGATTGAAGAGCTTTGCGAAGAGCTTTATCCAAAGCGTTAACTGGACCATTTCCTTCAGCTACAGCATGAATAATTTCTCCCTTTAATCTCAATTTTACCGTAGCTTCTGAGATTAGACCACCATTCTTTCTTTTTTCTACGATTACCCGAAAACTTTCCAGATCAAAGGATTTTTTGTATTCCCCCAGATTTTTCTTTACTAAAAGTTCAAAGGAACCATCAGCTGCCTCAAATTCGTAGCCTTCGTTTTCAAGTTTTTTTACCTGATTAATTAACTTTTTAGATAAATCTGCAGATCCCTCAATTCCCAATTCTCTTTCCTTGAGCTTGTAAAGAACCGAGCTTTTCCCGGCTAATTCACTAATAATAACTCTTCTTTTATTCCCTATCAGCTCTGGGATAACATGCTCATAGGTTCTTTCATCACGAAAAATGGCACTGGCATGGATTCCTCCCTTATGGGCAAAAGCCGACTTTCCTACATAGGGCTGATGCTCATCGGGGGTAAGGTTAGCCAATTCGCTAACCCAGCGAGAGAGCCGTGTAAGAGACCTTAAGCTTTCCTCCAAAATACAATCTATGCCAAGTTTTAACTTTAAGTTAGGAATAATCACACAAATATCTGCATTCCCACATCTCTCTCCATATCCATTTATAGTTCCCTGAATTTGTTTTATTCCTATTCTAGCGGCTAAAATAGAATTAGCTACTGCTACTCCACTATCGTTATGAGCATGAATACCTAAACAATCCCCCATTTCTTCTCTAACCACTCTAACAATTTGATCTACCTCATAAGGCATACAACCTCCATTAGTATCACAGAGAACTAAGCAATCGGCTCCGGATTCTTTAGCAACTTTTAAAGTTTTTAAAGCATAAGAGGGGTTATCCTTGTATCCATCAAAGAAGTGTTCAGCATCAAAGATCACCTCTCTATCTTTAGCTTTAAAAAATTTAATGGAATCCTCTATCATACGAAGATTTTCACTTTCATCTGTTCTCAAGGCTTTTCTAACATGGAAAATCCAACTTTTCCCAAATAGGGTAACTACTGGAGTTTCAGTCTCTAAAAGGGATTTTAGATTGGGATCGTTTTCTACTTTAGTATCTTTTCTTCTGGTACTTCCAAAGGCAACAATCTTGGATCTGGTAAAGGAAAGACTTTTAACTTTTTTAAAGAACTCCATATCCTTGGGATTAGATCCAGGCCAACCCCCCTCAATATAATCCAATCCTAATCTATCCAACTCTCTGGCAATTTCAACTTTATCCAGTAGAGAAAAGGAAACACCGGTAGCCTGTGCTCCATCTCGTAGAGTAGTATCGTAAATTTTAACTTTCATAATTATACACTCCTTGATTCAAAAAAATGTAGTAATAATTTAGTTTTTCTAAAAGGTAGCCGCACCCTTTAGGGTGCGTATAAACGCAGGCTCTGAGCCTCGCGACTACTTTTCTCTTTTCTCTGGCAATTGTAGCTGCCCAATTTATTGGGCGAATTTAATGCGCCGATAAATCGGCAAGCTACAAGGACATCAAAACAGCCGATAAATCGGCAAGCTACAAGGACATCAAAACAGCCGATAAATCGGCAAGCTACAGTTCGTAATGACAAATGAGCAATCCCTCCATTTCTTAGGAAAACTTACCTGTTACTTATTTTTTATATTTTACTGTTTTACCTTTAGTCTTACCTTCCCAAGTCTTCCGGTTTTTCCTTTATTTAAGAAGGCTACATTACTTCATCCAGTGTTTAGTATAAAGTATGTTTATTTTACATTTTTGAACAAGATATGTCAAAGGGCAAAGTTATACAATAAGAAGAGCTTTTCCGGAACTTATAGACACCGGGAAAAGGAATTTGACAGAACCACTCCAAGTTATAAAATGAAAATAATAAGTAAGATTCATGGAACTTTGGAATAGCAAATTTTTTTGCCCCATTAGATAGCAAGCATCTAACGGGGTTTACTGAAAGCTAAACTATTGCCTGTTACCAATGAAAGACAGGAGAACTTTATGCATGAGGAATGTGGGATTTTTGGGATTTACAATCATTCCCAGGCTGCCAGGCTAACCTATCTGGGTCTTTACGCTTTGCAGCATCGGGGACAGGAAAGCGCTGGAATAGTATCCTCTGATGGATTTAATGTTTTCCCTCACCGGGGGATAGGATTGGTAGATGCTGTTTTTAATGAGAAAATTTTAAAGGGTCTTCCCGGTCATCTGGCCATTGGTCATAACCGTTATTCAACTACGGGCTCAAAATCCTTAGCTAACACTCAACCTCTTCTGGTAAGTTTCTTTGGAGAAGGAATTGCTCTCTCTCACAATGGAAATTTAACAAATGCCTGGCAACTAAGAGAAAAATTAGAGCGGGGAGGATCTATTTTTCAGTCTACTATGGATACAGAAATTATTGTTCATCTCTTCACTAAATTTAATAAATCCTTGGGAAAAAGAAAAGCATAAGTCGACGATCTAAAAAAGATAAAGTAGGCTAAATCCATGAAAATATGTTTTAAAAACCAACATATAGGGGCAAGAGATTCCCTGAGAATTTCACACTTAGTTTTAGGAATGTTGTGTT
>JAUWJJ010000231.1 GCA_030607765.1 Candidatus Aerophobota bacterium | reverse complement strand
ATGAGTTTGTCTTTACTCGTTGGTCTTTTCGCTACTTCAAGTGCTGCCCAGGTCGCTGCTCCCGAGGATATACCGGCTAATATTCCCTCTTCTTTGGCCAATCTTTTGGTCATCTTTTCTGCATCTTCATCCCTCACAGGGATAATCTCGTCTACTAAGTCTACTTTTAAGACCTCAGGTACAAATCCTGCCCCTATACCCTGAATTCTGTGAGATCCGGGCCTTCCTCCGGAAAGAACAGGAGAGTTAGCTGGCTCTACAGTGATAGCCTTAAAATCAGGTTTTCTCTTTTTTATCACTTCGGCTATTCCGGTAATTGTCCCGCCTGTACCTACACCGGCGACTAATATATCTATCTTGCCGTCGGTATCTGTCCAGATTTCCTCAGCTGTTGTCTTTTTATGAATTTCAGGATTGGCTGGATTTTTAAATTGTTGTGGCATAAAGGAATTGGGAATCCCAGATATCAGCTCCTCCGCCTTTTTCACTGCTCCGGCCATTCCCCTGGAACCGGGAGTGAGAACGAGCTCTGCCCCAAATAATTTCAAGAGTTTCCTTCTCTCTATGCTCATCGTATCGGGCATAGTTAAAATCAATCTATATCCTCTTGCGGCACATACAAAGGCCAAGGAAATGCCCGTATTCCCGCTGGTGGGTTCGATAATTACCGTGTCCTTTTTAATTAACCCCTTTTTCTCAGCATCCTCTATCATACTCACCCCGATTCTATCCTTAACGCTTCCACAGGGGTTAAACGATTCGAGCTTAGCTACCAAATTTGTACCTACTCCAGCACCTATTCTTTTTAGTTTTACTAAAGGAGTATTTCCAATGAGTTTGGTTACATCACTTGCTATTTTTACCATATCTGATTCTCCTTCTTTTAGTTTTTAATCTGCATTCTCCACTATAGGTTTGCCCCCCTTAAAGAATTTTTGCAACTCAAGGGAATCTCAAAAACAAATCCGAGAGTGGAAATTATTGAAATTCCTGTATCTAAAGATAAGGATAGTTGAGCGTGTTTATCACTTCCCCAGAGTCTATATTGAGAGTAAACCCTGTTAGATATTTGCTATCTAACAGCTAAATATACATTTCATTATTCACTAAACCTATCGGAATTGTATACATTATAATGTAAAAAAAATTTCTGTCAACCACCCCCCACTTTAGCTTAAATCTTAAAATTGCCTTTATTTTTCGTAATAGTTTAGATTTCCTAAAATTCCTGTTTTCTCTGGCAATTGTAGTTGCCCAATTCATTGGGCGAATTTAATGCGCCGATAAATCGGCAAGCTCAAATGTAGTTCAGGTCTTTAGACCTGACAATAGGCAGACCTAAAGGTCTGCACTACATTGTTAACCTTTAGGAAAACTTACCTGTTACGATTTTTCTTTATACTCTCTCAGTGCTTGGTAAAAAGCATCCCAGAAAGGATCTACTCCTGGATGTTCTAATTTTCTTTCCTTTCCCTCTTTTACGAGAATAATCCCCTGAGTTGAATCAACTACCTCACCCACAACTGAAGCCAAAATACCCTTTTTACTAAGGGCTCTAACAATTTCTTCTGCTTTATGAGGTCTGCAGGTAAGGATTAATGTTCCCTCACTAATTGACTTGTAGGGATCAATTTTAAAAAGCTCGCAAATCTCTCTTACGCAGGGCTCAATAACTAACTTTTCCTCCTCGATAATTAATCCACATCTGCTGGATTGGGCAATTTCATATAGCCCACCCCAGATCCCGCATTCTGTAGCATCATGCATTGCTGTAACCCCATTCTCTCTTACTCCAACGCTGCAGGAAGTTAGTGCATCCTCTACTACGGACATTTTATAAAATAATCCCTTTGCCTTCTGGGTAAAATCAGCTCCAAATTCCTTTTCCAAAAGATCGGGGAACATAGTAGCAAAGATGCCGCTGGCTTCAATGGCTGGTCCTTTAGTAATAATTATCTTGTCAGCTTTACTTACCAGCCTTGGACTAACATATTTATCTTTATCCCCCACGCTTATAACTGTTGCTCCTCCCACCATTGGATAATGGCAGTTTTCATAGCGAGCTGTATGACCACAGATAATGGGTATTCCTAACTTTTTACACTCCCTATCTATTACTTCCCATAAGGTCTTTAATTGTCTCTCAGTTATCTCCATCGGTAGATTAAGATCGATAGCCATATAAGTGGGTTTCAAACCACTGGTAACTACATCTGAAGCTAAAATATGTACGGCAAACCAAGCTGCTCTCTCAAAGCCATATTCAGGAACAATAAATACTGGATCAGTAGTCAGGGCTACCGCCTTATTTCCAATTTCCACTATCCCCACGTCAACTCCGTGTTGAGGACCGACTAATACCTCTTTCCTTTTTGCCCCAAGCCTGGGGTAAATGAGTTCATTAAATACCTCTAATGAAATTTTGCCTATCTCTGGAAGTTTCACCCTGATTTCTCCTCTACCAATTTTTATATATTTTTTCTTAATTAAGAAATCTTCAAAAAATTTCCCTTACTTCTAAACGTTGTAAATTATGTTCTT
>JAUWJJ010000198.1 GCA_030607765.1 Candidatus Aerophobota bacterium | reverse complement strand
TCCTTTTCTCTGGTTCTTTTTCTGGCCGGTTTTGGACTAAAAGCTGCCATAATTCCTTTTCATGCCTGGCTTCCCGATGCTCATCCCAGTGCCCCGGCTCCCATCTCGGCAATGTTATCTGGTGTATTAATAAAAGCTCTGGGAATTTACACCATAAAGAGGATTTTCTTTAATGTTTATGGAATGACTGGTCAGCTTGCCTGGACTCTTATGGTCCTGGGGATGATCTCTATGATTGGAGGAGGGGTTTTAGCCCTTCGTCAGACGGATTTTAAGCGCCTTTTAGCTTATTCATCTATTTCCCAGGTAGGTTATATTCTGATAGGGCTTGGATGTGGTAACTACTGGGGACTTTTGGGGGCACTGTTTCATTTATTTAACCATGCTGTCTTTAAATCACTACTATTTTTAAATTCAGGAGCTGTGGAGTATTCAACAGGCACAAGGAAACTGGAGGAAATGGGTGGTTTAAGTAAGGTTATGCCAGTAACCGGAGCTACCTCAACTATTGCTTCTTTATCTATATCAGGTATTCCTCCTTTCAATGGCTTCTGGAGCAAGTTATTTATAATTATTGGACTGGTCCAGGCAGGACACTTTGTTATGACTGGGTTAACTGTTCTGGTTTCAGTACTTACCCTGGCTTACTATCTTAAAGTTCAAAAATTTGCCTTTTTTGGTACTTTAAAAGAAAGATGGGCTAAAATAAAAGAGGTACCAAAAGTTATGTGTGCATCGATGATTATACTGGCTATTGTATGTATTGGAGCAGGAATTTTTTTCTATCCTTTGATGAAGATAGTTCTGGAACCAGCTGTGGCAGTTCTTCAGGAAGGAACCAAATACAGTGAGTTAATTTTAGGGGGTTAGAATGAAAAAATTAGTTCTTTTTATCATTAGCCTTATTATCTGGTTAGTTTTAACCTGGACAACTTATTTGCCCTCGGTTCTCATAGGGATAGTTGTATCCCTTTTTATCTCCTTCTGGTTTGCCGACTTTTTTGTCCAGCATGCGGAGAATTTTTTCCAGATAAAAAGATTCCTCTATCTCCTTCTTTATATACCATTTTTTATCTTTTACTGTATCTTAGCGAATTTTGATGTTGCCTACAGGGTGCTCCACCCCAAGCTTCCCATAAAACCGGGGATTGTAAAAGTGAAGACAACTCTATCTACCCTTACCGGCAGAGTAGCTCTGGCAAACTCCATCACTTTAACCCCGGGCACTCTTACTGTAGAGCTAACCGATGATGGTTATCTTTACGTTCACTGGATCAATGTAACCACAGTGGATATTGAGGAGGCAACAAAAAAGATTGTAAGAAGATTTGAGTTTATACTTAAGGAGGTCTTTGGATGATTCTTAGTATTCCTGCTATCTTTGCTGCGCCTTTGCTAATAAGCTGTTTTTTGTGTCTTTACAGGGTCCTGCGTGGCCCCACCTCTGCTGATAGAATTGTAGCTGTTGATATTTTGGGAATTCTGGTGGTGGGTTTTTGTGCTCTTTTTGTTATATATACACCAAGAACTTATTTTATGGATGTTGCTATTGCCTGGGCTCTGTTAGGCTTTTTGGGAACTTTAACCTTGGCTAAATATCTGGAGGGGAAGGGATTAGATGAATGAAGTGGTGGTAACTATAGGAAAGGTGATAATATTCATAGGGGTCATATTTAACCTTTTGGGTTGCATCGGACTGGTTAGGCTTCCCGATGTTTACAACCGTCTCCAGGCAGCTACCAAGTGTGTGACCCTGGGTACCTGTTTCATTCTTTTTGGAACTTTTTTAGCTGCGGGATTTCTGGCGAAAAGCTTGTTTGCCATCTTGTTCGTGGCATTGAGTTCTCCTACTGCTGCTCACGCTATTGCACATGCTGCTCATAGAAGCAAGATTAAGCTATGGGAAAAAAGTGTGGTGGACAAATACGAGGAGGATCTGGAGGAAAAAGAAAAAAAATGAAATACCCAAAACTTAGAGAGCTAAAAGAGGCCCTAACCTCTTTATTTAGCGCTCCTTATACTACTAAGTTTCCCAAAGTTCCCTCACCCGCCGCTCCCAATTACCGGGGTAAGGCGGAGTTTGATGAGGTAGAGTGTGTTGTTTGTGGAGCTTGTGCTGAGGTTTGTCCTTCGGGAGCCATTGAAAGAATCGAAGGACCTGCACCTAACGGCAAAAGGAAGCTAATCCTTCATTATGATCGGTGTATCTTTTGTGGTCAGTGTCAGGCTAATTGTCTTACAGAAAAGGGTATAGAGCTTACTACCAAGTATGATTTAGCTGTTTTATCCAGAGATGAGGCACAGACCAGTATAGAAGATGAGCTGTTATTCTGTGAGTATTGTGGAGAATCCATAACAACGAGAAAGCATCTTGCCTGGGTTAGAGATAGATTAGGACCCCTTATCTTTTCTAACCCTAATTTATTTATATCCTCCTTGACTGATATAGAACTAATTAAGGAAAAATTCCCAAAAGTGAAAGGTGTCCCTCTGGAGCGGGCGGATAATTTAAGAGTTCTCTGTCCCAACTGCAGGAAACAACTCACCCTGAAAGAGGAATGGGGATAGGCTTCTATTTGGGGAGAATTTCCATTATTTTTTACCAACCACGAATAAATCTTATTACGAGCATAGCAATTTAATGAGATTGCTATGCCTGCTTTCAGCAGGCTCGCAATGACAGTAAAGCAGTAATGTCATTTTAAGAGAGAAACAGATCAAGGCTGGCTCAAGGCAGAAAAAAATCGAGTTAATCAATAGTATGAATAGAAAATAGCAAGGTCTGTATGGAGAATTATAGGGGACTACCACGCCTTCCTTTGGAAAGCTCGCAATGACAACAAGGGGTAAATCTCATTATGATGGAAATAAAAAAGTATATTCAGGGTAAAGTGGTATTTTTAGGGGTGGGCAATTTAATGAAGGGAGATGATGGAGCTGGATGCAGGTTTGTTGAGGAGCTGAAGAAATCCGGAAAGTCTATATCTTCTCGAATATACCTTTTTAATGGGGGTCAGGTGCCGGAAAATTATCTTGAGCCCATAGTAAAAGTAGAGCCCGAAAGGATTTTTATTGTAGATGCTGTTGATTTTGGTGCTTTTTCAGGAGAGGTTAAATTATTTAAGGAAGTCGAAC
>JAUWJJ010000057.1 GCA_030607765.1 Candidatus Aerophobota bacterium | reverse complement strand
CATCTAACTTGGTAAAGATAAGCTTATTTAGCCCATTTATTCGAGCTGCGTATCTTAAAATAACTCCATCAAACCATCCGCATCTCCTGGGACGACCAGTAGTAGCCCCATACTCTTTTCCTCTTTCCCTAAGAGTATCTCCTATTTTTCCTTTAATCTCTGTGGGAAAAGGTCCTCCTCCCACACGAGTGGTATAAGCCTTAGTTATTCCTAAAACTTCAGTAATTTTACCCGGACCTATCCCTGCTCCTGTGCAAACACCTCCAGCAACACAATTAGAAGAGGTAACATAAGGATAGGTACCGTAATCAATATCTAATAAAGTCCCTTGAGCTCCTTCAAAAAGTATATCCTCACCTTTTTTCATCAATTTATGAATCAAAAGAGAAGTATCGGTAATATAATTTCTTAATTTTTCTCCATAACTTAAGTATTCACTGGTTAGTTTGTATAAAGAAAGGTCTATCCCGTAAAGTTTTTTATAAAACTTTAAATTAATGGTTAACTTTTCCCTTAAAATTTCTTCTTCTAAAAGATTGCTTACTCTTATTCCCCTTCGAGCTATTTTATCAGTGTAAGCAGGACCAATTCCCCTTTTTGTGGTCTCAATTTTTAACTTGCCTCTTTGATTTTCCTCCCATTCCTCTACCTGCTTATGATAGGGCATAACTACATGAGCACTTTCAGAGAGATAAAGCTCATCTACAACAATCCCTTTTTTCTGGAGGTCCTTTATCTCCTTCAACAAAATTTGAGGATCGAGCACTACTCCACTACCAATGATACACTTTTTCCCACGATGTAAGATTCCAGAAGGAACTAAATGAAAGACAAATTTCTCTCCATTTACAATCACTGTATGCCCGGCATTGCTACCACCCTGATATCTTACCACTGCTCCAACTTGTCGTGCTAAAAAGTCAATTATCCGACCTTTGCCTTCATCTCCCCACTGAGTTCCTACAACTACAATATTGGACATTCTTATCTCCCCTGATTTGCTAAGAAAAGTTAATTATCTTCCCTGAAACTTGAATTTTCAAAACGGGTGTATTCACTGATAAAGGTTAATTTTATTTTACCTGTGGGACCTCTGCGCTGCTTGTTAACAATAATCTCGGCTATTCCTTCGTCTTCCGGAGCCCCGGTATAGTAAAATTCTCGATAAAGAGAAATTACCAAATCGGCATCCTGTTCAATGGCTCCGGATTCTCTCAAATCGGAAAGACGAGGATGCTTATCTTCTCTTTGTTCCACAGCCCTACTTAACTGAGAAATAGCAATTATAGATAAATTAAGTTCCTTAGCTAAAGCCTTTAAATTCCGGGATATCTCCGAAATTTGCTGCTGTCTGTTCTCTGCCCTCCAGTTTCAGGACATTAACTGAAGATAATCTACTATAATCATTTTAATATCCTGTTCTGTTTTTAGCTGACGAGCTTTAGCTCTAAGTTCCTGTATGCTTATATTGGGAGTATCATCAATATATAAAGAGACCTCAGCTAATGTCCCTGCTGCCTCCATAAGTCTATTCCAATCATCTTCTGAAAGGTAACCTGTACGCAACTTCTGGCTATCTACTTTAGCCTCGGAACAAAGCATTCTTTCCACTAATTGTTCTTTAGCACTCTCCAGACTAAAAATCAGTAAGGAAACCCTGGCCTGGGCTGCGGCATGCTGAGCAATATTTAAAGCAAAGGCAGTTTTGCCCATAGCAGGACGACCGGCTATCACTATTAAGTCTGAAGGCTGGAAACCAGAAGTAAGTCTATTCAGCTCATCAAATCCAGTAGGAATACCGGTAATTTGCTCTTTTTTCTCGTAAAGAGCTTCAATATGCTCAAAGGTTTTAGCAAGAATTTCCTTAATATGAACATAGGAGGTCTGGGAAGTTTGCTGGATTACATTAAAAATAAGACTCTGAGATTTATCTAAAATAACATCTAAATCAAAAGAATCATTGTAGGATAGATAACTTATTTCATTGGCTACTTTGAGTAAATTCCGTAAAATATATTTTTCTTTCACAATTTGAGCATAGTAATCTACATTGGCAGTGGTAATTACACAGTTAACTAAATCAGCTATATAGCTTGATCCACCTATCTTATCAAGTTTACCTTGCTTGTGAAACTTTTCCCTTAAGGTAATTAAATCTACAGGCTTGTTCGATTCAAATAAACTCAAAATAGCTTCATAAATTAGCTTATGAGTACTTAAATAGAAGTAATTCGAATCAGAAATTATCTGCACTACTCGAGGGATGGTCTCCTTTTCTAAAAGCATAGCTCCCAATACCGAGCGCTCGGCTTCTAAATTTTGAGGGGGTATTTTCTCTAAATTTTCGCCGAGAGTTTTTTCTTTTCTCATTTTTATTCCTTTTTAAAACTATTTAGCCACGAATTCACACAGATGTTGTGAGGGTATTTCCTTCATTTATTATTTCATTAACCCATCTATCCATCCACGCATCTACTAAATTGTTTTCAACCTTTAGCCTTTTGTTTATTCAGTGTCCTCAGTGGTTAATTTTTTTTGAAGGTGGAATATTAACAGCGTTTCTCACTTTATTCCATTTAAGAGCATCGACAATCTGGCAGACTATATCTATAGCTACTTTTCTTTGAGCCTCCTCAGTAGAAGCTCCCAGGTGAGGAGTAAGAATAACTGAATTTAACTTCATAAGGGGGCTTCCAAATGGCTTCCCATTTTCAAAAACATCCAAAGCTGCCCCTTTTACTCTTCCCTCTTTAAGAGCCTGGTAAAGAGAATTTTCCTCAATAATTCCTCCCCGAGCACAATTAATTACTCTAACATTTTTTTTCATTAACCTAATTTCTTTTTCCCCAATTAAATTTTTAGTTTGAGGAATGAGGGGAGTATGAACAGTAAGATAATCTACCTGAGGCAAAAGTTTTTTTAGTTCACAAAGGTCAACTCCGAACTCATTTGCCCTTTCCCGAGGAATAAAAGGATCGTAAGCTATCACTTTCATTCCTAATCCCTTAGCTCTTTTGGCAACTTCACTCCCTATCCTACCCAAACCTATTATTCCTAAAATTTTCCCGTATACCTGCGTTCCCATAAATTTTCCTCGATTCCACTGTTCCTCCTTTAAGGATAAGTGTGCCTGAGGTATATTCCGAGAAAGAGCTAACATCATAGAAATAGTGTGCTCTGCAACTGAAATAGTATTGCTATCGGGTGTATTCATTACAATTATTCCCTTTCTGGTAGCTACATTTACATCTACATTGTCTACACCTGTTCCTGCTCTTCCAATTATCTTCAAATTATTAGCAGCATTGATTACTCTCTCTGTTACCTTAGTGCCACTGCGCACAATTAAAGCAGTATAGCTGGGTATGATACTGACTAACCTCTCCTCATTTACACCTATCTCTTCGCTAACTTCAAAACCCTCTTCTTTTAACTTATCTACACCTTCTTTAGCTAAAGAATCGGTTATTAAAATTTTCAATCTTCCCTCCCTTTAGTATTCCCTCAATACCTCTTGAGCCGCTTTTACTCCTTTCCCTAAATTTATCCTGTATCCCAGATCCATCAAAGACATTTCTAAAGCTGAAATAACAGTAATCACATCCAAACTATCAATCCATCCAAGGTGAGCTATCCTAATTATCTTCCCAGAAAGTTGCGCCTGTCCTCCTGCTATTAAAACTCCGTATTTATCCTGCATTTTTTTCCTCAACTCTTTCTCATCAACACCCCCAGGAACTAAAATGGCTGTGAGAACATTAGAAGCAGGATGACCAAAGATACTTAACTCCAGAGCACTAACAGCTTCTCTGGTTGCTTTAGCTAATACTGAATGGCGCTTAAGAACATTTTCCCAGCCTTCTTTTCTTATTAACCTCAACGATTCTTTTAAAGCACAGATTAGAGAAACAGCAGGCGTATAAGGAGTTTGTTTTTTATCCAAGGCTTTTTTGGCCTTTTTAAAATCCCAGTAGTATCGGGGGAAATTTGAGTTTTCTACATTTCTCCAAGCTCTCTGAGAAAGAGTAACAAAGGATAAACCGGGGGGAAGCATCAAGGCTTTCTGAGAACCACCCACCACTACATCTACCCCCCACTCCTCAGTAAACAAAGGCTGAGCCCCCAGTCCACTTATAGCATCAACTACCAGGATAGCACTTGTCTTACTTACAATCTTAGCTATAGCCTCTATATCATAAACTACTCCGGTACTTGTTTCTACCAATTGAGTAAATACAGCTTTAATATCTTGATTTTCTCTTAGTTTTCTCTCAATAGCAGCAGGATCAACAGCTGTTTCCCATTCAATATCTATGTTAATTACTTCTGTTCCAAAACTCTGGCATATCTCAGCCCATCTCTCTCCAAATTTACCTCCTCGAATCACTAAAACTTTATCACCTGAGGAGAGAAGGTTAACCACAGTAGCCTCCATTGCCCCTGTTCCTGAAGCAACAAAGGTTAAAACAGAATTGTTAGTTTGAAAAACGTACTTTAACCCTTGAGAAACCTCCTCTAAAATCTCAGAAAACTGTTGAGTGCGGTGATGAATAATATCCTTTGCTTGGGATAATTTCACTATTTCTGGAAGAGGAGTTGGTCCTGGAGTAAAAATTCTTTCTCTCATATCTGTTTCCTTATTAAAAAATAACCACTAAGGACACTGAAAACACAAAGAAACTATAATTTTTCACTTCATAATTCAATATTCTGTGTCTTCAATGGTTCTCACTTAATTTTTGAGATTACCAAGTTAAAAGTGAAAAAATCAGCAAACTAATTAGTGATATTTACTTTTCTGTTAGCTTTAAAGAAAACACAGCCATCAATTTTGGCGAAAAGAGTATCATCTTTCCCTCTGCCAACATTAAGACCTGGATGAAACTTTGTTCCTCGTTGACGGATTAAAATAGTTCCTGCTTTAACAAATTGTCCACCAGATGCCTTTACTCCCAGACGCTTGGAACTACTCTCTCTACCATTAGAGGAATGACCCTGTCCTTTCTTATGAGCCATAAATGTCTCCTTTTTATCTCACTTAAAATTTATTCTTTCAGCTCACTTATCCCTATAGCTAATACAACCAAGCCAACTAATGCTACAGCGATTCCCACAATCCCCTCTAAAAATATTAATACCTCTGGAGCAAAAATTACTATTAACCAAATTCCTACCACGGTAGCTACCACTCCCCCAATAATCTTTAGCCATTTTTTCATTCTTTCTACTCCTTATTTTAGCATTTTTCTGAAATATCTCTTCCAAAAACCCATAATTTCAAAAAAGGGGATGAGGGGAGTGTAAGCCGGGTTCTGTTATCAGAAAAAGATTAATCTTTTTCTGATGGCAATCATTCATCTAGGATTCAGGTTACCCTGAACCTCAAGCAGCCTACCCGAGGTTAAACCTCCTATTTGGCCTTGCTCCGAATAGGGCTTATCCAGCTAAGAAATTACTTCCTTACTGGTAGGCTCTTACCCCACCTTTTCACCCTTACCACAATAGCTCAAAGAGCTATTAGAAGCTTTAAATCAGGAAATAATCTTCAAAGCTTCCAGTGATCAAACTATACTTGATCACTGCGGCGGTATAGTTTCTGTGACGCTTTCCTTGAGATTGCTCTCCCTGGGTATTACCCAGTATTCTCTTTGTAGAGCCCGGACTTTCCTCAGGAGAATATATCTCCCGCGATCACCCATCCTCTCATCCCCTTTTTGCTGCCTTTTTGGCTAACTTATCTACCTGAGTATTCTTTTCTCTTTTAATATGATAAAAATCTATCTTTTTAAATAAACTCTCCAGATGCCTTACTTGATTGTAAAAAAGCACAAGTTTACTATTTCGGACCTTGTAGAGCCCCTTAAGTTGACGCACTAAAAGCTCACTATCCGAAAAACATTCTACTTCGCTTGCCTTTAAACTAAGAGCTTCCTGTAGCCCATAAATCAAAGCCATATATTCAGCCACATTATTAGTAGCAGTACCTATAAATTTACTTATTTTTCTGAGTAAAATCTTATCAGAACTGTAGATAACTGCTCCTATTCCTGCTCTACCCGGATTTCCCAAAGAAGCCCCATCTGTATAAAGAACAACCTTGGATAGCTTTTCCTCCTTCACCTATTTTCCCTCACCAGTTTTCAGATTTTCAATTTCCTGTTCTTTCTCACAAATATCTTTTTTCAGGTTAGCAATTTCCTTAGCTATTTCTTTAAACTCTTTATTATCAACTTTTTTTTCCAGGTGAAGCTCACAGGCTAATTGTCCCATTTGCTTAATTTTTTTTTCTTTTTCTTTTTTTTTCTGATTAATTCCAGATCTTAATTTAGCTATTTGTCCCAATTCTTTTGTCCCAACAGTAAATTTACCTAATCCTTCCTGAGCAGTTTTTTTAATTCTTTCCCCTAACCCATCCAGATGTTTTCTCCACTGTTTAGCCTCTTCTGCTGTTTTCTCTATCCCATCCTGAGTAGCTACCCTCGCTTGTTCAGCTAACTTATCCAACTTTTTCCCTAACTCCTCAAATCCTCCCATTGATCTCACCTCCCAAGAAATCAGCCTTGCTGATTTCCAGTAAACTAATCTAAGGCGCGCCTGAGAGGAAGCGAACCCCCAACCCACGGATCCGAAGTCCGTTGCTCTATCCAATTGAGCTACAGGCGCCTGGAGCGGGAAACGGGACTTGAACCCGCGACCCTCAGCTTGGGAAGCTGATGCTCTACCACTGAGCTATTCCCGCCTTCAATAACGATATTTGAGGAGAGAACATAGGCTTTGCCATTCCTTGGGAATGACTCCCTCAACGCTTCGCTCCTCCCCTCTTCTTAATACATTCCCTTAAGAGAAGTAACCCTGGAAATCCTTAAAATTCCAATATTTTAAATTATACCAAATTTATCTTAAGATGCAATATTTTCCCTTATGTATTAAGGGAAAATTTGCGTTCCAATTCCTTTATTGGTAAATATTTCAAGGAGAAGGGAGCGAGAAATTTTTCCGCTAATAATATGAACTTTT
>JAUWJJ010000088.1 GCA_030607765.1 Candidatus Aerophobota bacterium | reverse complement strand
TACCTTTATTTCTCCAATCCTGCTCCCTTCTTCCCTTAAAACAACCTCCTTTAATTTATCCTTTTCCTTTAAAGTCTTAACTCTTCCAACTGTTAAATGGGGTACCCACTTTCTTTTCTCCCTTGAGAAACCTTTCTTCTCTAATGCATTTTCCAGCTCTGTAGCTAAATAGATAAGAGAAGAGGCATCTTTTGCTCCCATCCAGATTACTCTGGGAGAGGCAAAATTGGGAAAGGCTCCTGTTCCTTCAATTTTTAGGGTAAAGAAACCAATTTTTGCAGTTATCTGTTCAATGACTTGAAAAATTTCTTCTATCTTTTCTTCCCTCACCTCTCCCAGGAATTTTAAAGTAATGTGAATAGAAGAAGGGTCTACCCACTTTATTTTATCTTTTGTTATCTTTAGCCGATTTTGAACCCGGGCAATTTCTTCTCGAATATATCCGGGAAGCTCTACCGCTATAAATAACCTCATTTGCTTTTATCCTACTTTATCATACCTCAATGTCAAGAATAATTAACCACTGAAGATACTGAATTCACTGAAAATTTTAAGAAAAAGGGTAGCCGCAACCTTCAGGTTACGCTTGTTTTTCGCAGGTTCTCAAGCCTCGCGGCTATCGATTATCACTACATAGATGTAATTTCAACACTTTCCCGTACAATTAAGAACATTCATCTTTTTCCCTTCCCTCAATGACCAGGGTAAACTCACCTCTGGGCTTTTTTTCCTCAAATATTTTTATCACCTTCCCTACCCTATCCCTGATGGTTTCCTCGAATTTCTTGGTAATTTCTCTAACTACTGCTATCCTACGGTCTCCTAAAATTTGCTCTATTTCAGCTAAAACCTTTCTAATTCGATGGGGAGATACATAAATAACAATAGTTCTTTCCTCTTTTTTTAACTTCCTTAGCTTCTGAACCCGTTTTTCTTTATTCCTTCCCAAAAAACCCTCAAAAACAAAGCTATGCGTGGGAAAACCTGAGGCTATTAGAGCTAATATAAGAGCAGTGGGTCCGGGAACAGGAACAAGAGAAATATCCTCCTTGATAGCTTCCCTTATCAAATAATATCCAGGATCAGAAATTCCCGGCATTCCAGCCTTACTCACCAGAGCAATTTTATCTCCTTGCTTTAATCTCCTTATAAGATAGGATGTTTTCCTTAACTCGTTATGTTCAAAAAAACTGGTAAGAGAGGTATGAATATCGTAATGAGAAAGAAGTTTTCGAGTGTGGCGGGTGTCCTCAGCGGCAATAAGGTCTACCTCTTTTAGTATCTGCAAAGCCCTCGAGGTAATATCTTTTAAATTGCCAATGGGAGTTCCTACTAAATAAAGAATTCCTTTTTTCATATCTACCGTATAAACTTGCCTAACAATTTTGTACCCAGAGAGATAGCTTTAGATTGAAAGTCAAAATCAACCTCTTTTTGAATTAAACCTCTTAAAGATCCTGATTTTTGCAGCCATTTAAAAATCCTATCTATATTTTTATCGCTCATTTTCTCAAGTATCTGTCTCACCCTACACCCTATATCAATTTCTCTTTTTAGCTTATCTCTCCAAATCTTATCATACTCAGCTAATCCTGCCTCAGTTAAATCTCCTCTGTTAAAAGCCTTTATCAGCACCTGAGCTGCAATTCGAGAGCCAATAAGTCCGTAAAATATTCCTCCTCCAGTGGTAGTTTTTACCTGTCCTGCTGCCTCACCCACAGATAAAATTCGATGAGCTATACACTTTTTAGCTGCACCATAGGCTATAGGTTTACATCTTATCTGAGTTTGTTTTTCTTTTAACCTCCCATCCAACTTTTTTAAAAATCTACGTAGGTAAATTATCCCTTTTCCTTTGGTTAAGTTTCCTATCCGGGCCCTGCTCTTATTTAAGGGCACTATCCAGGCAAAAGAACCCGGGGCGATAAAATTACCAAGATAAATCTCTGTTTCTTTTAAATTTTCTATTTCAGCTTCGGTCTGTGCCCCTTGAACAAAACAAGGAAGAGTATCTAATCCCACCTGAGAGTGCAAAGAATAATTAACCCCTGTAGCTAATACAGCTACCTTAGCTTCTTTTTTAGCGGCACCATCCATTTCTACTTCTACCTTATCTTGCCTAATTCTTATCCTCTTTACCTGCTGTCCCAGTTGAATCTCTGCACCCTTTTCTCTGGCTAATTTAGCTATTTTCTTGTCCAGGATACTTCGATTTACTACATAAGCTATTGGTTGGGAAAAGGTATATCTTAAAGCAATGAAAGAGGGGGAGAAAAAGGTTATACTTTTAACCTCACAGATAATAGCTTCCCGAGAAAGGGGAAATTCTTGAAAAGCTTGAGTTCCAATAACACCTGTACAAATAACTTCCCTGCCAATTTCCTCATTCTCTTCAAATAAAGCTACAGAAAGTCCAGCTTCTGCTAATTGACAGGCAGTGTAACAGCCAACTGGCCCCCCTCCTATCACTATTACATCGTACATTATTTTCACCTTAAGATATTTGAGGGGGTCATTCCGAAAGAATGGTGAAGCCTATGTTTTCCCCTCAACGCTTTGCTTCCCCCTTCTTAGCACCTTGCTAATGTAGTGCAGACCTTTAGGTCTGCCTAAATTCATCAAGACGTAGTGCAGACCTTTAGGTCTGCCTATTGTCAGGTCTAAAGACCTGAACTACATGATATCTGCCAAAATTCATCAGGTCTAAAAACCTGCACTACATTTATCTAACTTGCCGAATCCAGATTAAATTTTGAGGTAAAATAAAATAGCAATTAATCCAAAAATAGCCTCTATCCCAATGAGAATTAAAACAAGCTTTTTCTCAGTAATCCCTCCAGAGATCTTCATAATTAGCTGACAAAAACCCACAGGTCCTGAGTCTGGACAATAAAGCTTTCCCTTACTATATACACCTTCCCAACCCTTGCTGGGAAAACGATTTATTGCCTTTAACACAAAATCTACTGCGTAGGGGATAATTATAATTGCCCCTGCCACTTCAAAGTTACCCAGAATCACAGAGGAGGCAACAATGGCACCAATGCTTAAAGTTCCTACATCACCAATGAGCACCCTGGCAGGATACCAGTTGTACTTAAGCGTGGCTATTAAAGCTCCCAGAGCAGCAATCAACACAAAAAATGAAGTTGTAGCACCCGTTAGATAAGCAACAATACTCAGGCAAATTATGGCAACTGTCCCCATCCCTACTTCTAAGCCATTAAACCCTGCTAACATATTAACTGCATTGGCTGCACCAGTAATTCCCACAGGAATAAGGATTAAGGGATAGAGAATACCAAAATCTACCTGACCAACAAAGGGAATGTTCATCACTGTATAACCTGCCTTTATAGCCACCAGAGGAAATGAGGCAAATAAAGGTATAATTACTTTAACGCTCTTTCTTAATAAGATTAAATCATCGACAATACCAATTAGGGTGATTAACAAGATTGTGGAGAGTATGGCAAAAATACTTATAAGATTAATGGAAATTAAGTGGTTGAAAAAGGTCTTTAGAGCAATGACTACAATAATCCCTGCTGTAAATCCAGCAATGGTAACCAGGCCTCCCATCTCAGCAACTTCGGGCTGGCCAGGCTTATGCAAGTCTTTTCCCACAATCTTAGATTTTTTAAGCTGGAGAATTACCCTGGAAAACATCAAAAAAGGAACGCCAAAAGAGATAAAAAATATCAGGAATGCTACCCCATTTTTGTTATCCTTTCAAAAATTAAAATGCAGTCTTTCCTTGTGTTATACACTAAACAACACCTATTGTCAAAAACTCCCTACCGTTATTTTATTGGATTAGAAGTGTAATAAAGGTAGTCGCAGGTTTTAACCTGCGTTTATCTTAGAACATAGTTTGTAGAATTGTAGCTACTTTCCTCATCAGACGGTTTGTAGCCTGCCCATTTATGGACGAATTTAATGCGACACTTTCAATTGGCAAGCTACATAGGTAGCCGCAACCTTCAGGTTGCGCATATCTTCGCAGGCTTTAGCCTGCGTCTCTTTAAACTTTAGTTTGTTCCATATTTTCTAATAAGCTACCTTCAGCAATCCCCGGAAGGAAGACAAAGAGCAAATTTCATAGCTTGATTAACTTGACCTACCTTTTTGGCACTTAAAAGAGAAACTCTTTCCCTTAAAAGGCTCTTGCGAATAGTAATTATAGTATCTAAGTTGGCAACGCATCTTTTAGGAAGGCCATCCTCAGGACCAAGAAATACCTCAACAGGTATATTTCTGATAGTAGTAGTTATCTCTGCCACACAAACTGCGTTTCTTATCGGATAGGCCTCATCCCGAGAAAGGAGCACTACGGGACGTTTCCCAATAGGTGAAGGTAGCTCAGCCCACCAGATCTCCCCTTTTTTCATCACCATTCCTCCTTGGCAAGTGCAGTTAAAGAAGCCTTTTCCCAGGCTACTCGTTCTTCCATAACCTCCGGAAATTTTTTATATCCTTCCTCGTATTTTCTAATAAATTCTTCCATACTCTTAGACTCTTCCCATAGTTTAACTGCTTGCAGAACAGCTTTACTGCGAGTTAATTCCTCTTTTTGTCTAAGCACTTCCAGTTTCTTGAAATCTTCTTCAGGAATGCTTATGGCAAATTTCACTACCCTGGGCATAGGACTCTCCTTTGGAATAATATTTTCATACTTTAGTATAACTATATTCTCTCATATGTCAATCCATCTCTAATTGCTTAATTTTTTAGCTTGGATAGAAGTTTTTTCTGGTTTCCCACAATCTCCCAATAAGCCTCACTAATCCTTTTTACTATAACTTCCCTTCTTGTCATTGCGAGCGCAAGCGAAGCAATCTTGAACTGACTCCGCAATCTCAAGTTTTCCCTTACACATTTTCCATATTTTTCTCTAAGGTAGGGCTTTTAAGGAGGGTATTCATAGCTTCAGCCAAAGCTTTTGGGTTCCTGGAGGGTACAACAATACCTGTTCTTATATCCTGATTGACCAAAGGTAACTTCGTTCTTTTCACTTATTTTCTTTGACAGCAAAAATAATTATGATATTATGTAATAAATAGATGTAATATTTAGATGGAGGAATAAGTATGACTACAAGAGAGAAAGTAACCGTTTCCTTGCCAAAAGAAATAGTAAGTGCTTTGAGAGAGGAAATACCCAGGAGAAAAAGAAGCGAATTTATAGCTGAAACGATAAAAAAAAAACTTAAGAAGCTAAAAGAAGAGGCGCTAATAAAAGCATATAAAGAGGCTTACACTGAAATAAAAAAGGAAAACCAGGAATTCGATGGAGCTACCGGCGATGGCATATCCTAAAAGAGGAAAGATATATCTGGTCAATTTTGATCCCACAATTGGGCATGAAGTGAAGAAGAAAAGACCTGCCTTAATTATATCCAACAATATTCACAACCAGTACTCACCCTTAGTTACGGTGGCTCCTTTATCTTCTAATGCGAGCAAAGTCTATCCATAAACCTCAAGAACTCCTTTTAACATAACCTCCCTGATATATCCTGTCATTGTGAGCGAAATATGCAGCGCAGGTCTTTAGACCTGCCAACCAACTTTTGCACGAAATCAATTATATAACTTTTTTCCTAAAGGGAAAATACTACCTTTATGATTATTCTGTTTTCCTTGAATGAATCTTCGAGTAAGTTCATGACCAGCTGGGAAAAGGATTG
>JAUWJJ010000022.1 GCA_030607765.1 Candidatus Aerophobota bacterium | reverse complement strand
TCTTTCACGATCTTGCCTTTTTCAGGGTAGTTCATTCTTTTACCTTTGACATTCAATATTATACCAAGTCCGAAATAATTTGCAAAAAATTTCGATTTTTGATGCTAGTTTAAAATTGTCAGGCAAATTTTGCTCCTGCCCAAAATTTTGCCCTATTTTTCTACGTTGAGTCGAGGGTAGTCTACGAATTCCCCTTCCCGGAAGGGCAAAATACATGGATGATTGGGGAGCTCAAAATAGCTTGCTCATATCTCCCGACCTTTGGAGAGATTTCTTGAAGCCTCTTTATAAAGAGTATTGCGATCTTATCCATCAGCGTAACAAATATGTTTTTTTCATTCTGACGGACATATAAAAGAAGTTTACAATGATGTAATAGAAATTGGAATTGATGCTATAAACTCACAGCTTTTCTGTATGAATATTGAAAAACTTGCAGAGAACTACAAAGGTAAAATTACATTTTGGGGAGAAATTGATAGAAGGCTTTTTTTCTTTGGTGATGTAGATAAAGTAACCGGAGCTGTCCATCGAGTAAGACGGGCTTTTGATGATGGGAGGGGTGGAGTTATTGCTCGATGTGAGTGGGAAAAAAATGCACCCCCAGAAAATATAGAAGCTGTCTTTAGCACCTGGAATGAGCCACTGAAAACATAAATTGATTAGAGACAGTGTGTGAGAGAATGGATGGAAAATGAGTTTGACAAAGAGATAGTTTCAGAATTTTTAACCGCCAGAACTGCGGCTGAGGAAAAGCTAAAAAAAGAAGTGGAATCCACAAAATAGTAACATAGATAAAAAGTTTTTCTTAAATTTAATATACTCTTTTGTCTTTTCGCTTAGACCATAATTTAAAAAGTTTTAAATTTTCTTCGAGAAGAAAATCTCCAATTACTTCTATAGAACTGTTACCCGATTGTTTCATTTTTTTATTTGAAATAGTAAGTTCACTAAATCCAAAATTCTTTGCATCTTCTATTTTTGTACCATAAACTATTTTAGAAATCTTTGCCCAGTGACAAGCACTAAAGCACATCGGACAGGGCTCGCAAGTAGAATAAATCACACAACCAGATAAATCAATAGTATTCAATTTTTTACAAGCATCCCTGATGGCGTGAATTTCTGCATGGGCAGTTATATCCATACTTTTCCAAACAAGGTTATGAACACAACTTATAATTTTCCCATCTTTGACTATACAAGCTCCAAAGGGAGTTTGTCCGTTTCTAATACCTTCCCTTGCTTTGTCAATAGCAAATCTCATAAACTTCTCATCTATTATTTTGTTCATCTGTCTTATTGGTAGATAAAAATTTCCCTTTTACTAATGAACTCGCATTAGGCCGCTTCCAGTTCCTTTTTCTTTATTTACAGGTCCTCCCATAAATCCTTCGCCCTTATTAAAATGCCTGATACCCGAAGCCTCAAAATTATCTTTATCCCATTTACCGACCGCTCTGATGTAGTCCCCGCTATGGAAATCTGAGCCGGTTAAAAAGTGAGTATCTCCGGTTAATTGAACATATACTTGATTGTTATCCGGAGTTTCAATGGTAAGGGCGCTGTCCTGAATTTTTATTATCCTTCCCATAATACCATTTCTCCATATTCCTTTTCTTTCTCCATAAAAGTGCTGTAGGAGGGAAAATTTACCTTTCATTAGTTTGTTCTCTATATTTTCATTGACCCCACTTATTGCCAATACTGCGCCTGCTATAAAAATTAACAAAAGGAGGATTCCTAAAAGAGCCTTAAACGATTTCTTATAAGAAATATCATATCGAGAAAGAAAGGTGCTGGCAGCGAGAAAAAATATCAAGCTAACAACAATCCATTGGTAAGGGAAGGATTCCAGGAAAGCTAAAAAGCCAATCCTGCCAAAGGAAAGAAATTCTAAATTTCCCGATATTTTCACGACAAAAAAGGATAAATTTATAAAAAGAATTGCCAGAATTATAGAAAGTACAAATCCTCCTCCAAGTCCTAATTTTTTGGCAAGGAAAATATAGCGGGAGCGAAGTTTAATTTTTCCCTCCTTGATTTCCCTCATAACTTTTTTTTCCAGATGTAACTCTTTATCTTTCTTCATAGCGGTGGATTAACTCCCTTTCTTTGACAGATAGCTTTCATAATCTTTTTTCCTCTAAAAATAAATGTTCCAACGGTTTTGATGGGAATTCTTAAAATATCGCTAATTTCCTTATATGATTTATCTTCAAAATAGTATAAAATTAATGGTTCGCTGTATTTCGGCTCCAATTCATCTAAACATTGCTTAACATTCCTTTGAATTTCTTTTCTGATCAAATTATCATTGAAAAAATTGTTTTTATCCACAAGTGGAGAATTGAGGTCTTCTAAGGAAATTTGGGGAATTTGCCTTTTTCTTTTTCTATTCCTTATGAAATTAACCCCTTCATTATGAGCAATTCGGTAAATCCACGAGGAGAACCTCCTTTTTGTATTAAAATCAAATAGATTTTGATAGGTTTTAATAAACACATTTTGCACCAGATCCTCTGCTTCGGGTGAATTGTTTGTCAGGTAGTTAAGATATCGATATAGTTTTTGCTGATAGCGTTTGACTATTTCCACATAGAGCTCGCTGTTTTCCGTGCGAACCTTTTCCACTAACTCTTCGTCAGATAAACTGTTTTTCATAAGAGGTGCAAGTTTTCTCAAGTATCCCTTATAATAAATACAACATATTTGATTACTTTATTTCATTATAGTAGTTTAGATTTCCTAAAATTCTTGTTTTCTCTGGCAATTGTAGCTGCCCAATTCATTGGGCGAATTTAATGCGCCGATAAATCGGCAAGCTACAGCAATGACGGATGTGTGCTCTCATATTTTTTAGGAAAACTTACCTGTTACCATTATAGTAGTTTAAAATAAGAAGTCAAAATGATTAATTTTTCTTAAAAGAGATTATGAGGGTTGATGGGATTGTAAATATTTAATATAATTAACGAGTTTTAGAAAAAAGCACAAAAGGGTAGGGGAAATTATTTAATTTAGTCTACGAGAAATGAAAATTCTCCTTATAAATCCCTGGATATATGATTTTGCTGCTTACGATGAGTGGGTGAAGCCGCTGGGACTTTTATACATTGGTGCTTTTTTAGAAAAGTTTGGCTACAGGATTTCCCTTATTAACTGTATGGATAGACATCATCCTCTTTTAAAGGAAAAATTGGGCAAAAGGGCATCTACCAATAAAAGATACGATTGTGGCAAGTTCTTTGAAGAAGTGCTAAAAAAACCTGAGCCACTTAAAAATGTTCGATTTCATACCCCTAACGGCTTGCATATAAGGTATATAAATCAAAAACTTGCCAAAAGGCTTTTTCAGGCAAACTTTAAAACAATCAGACTTTCCTTTGAGACATCCAATCCTAAAAAACAGAGGGATTCTTGCTATAAAACATCCAATCAGGATCTGATAAGGGCGGTAGATAGTCTCAAAACAGCCGGATATAAGGGGCAGGATACAGAGGTGTATATAATGATAGGGCTTCCTGGTCAGGATTTTGAAGAGATTATAGATACCATAGATTTTGTCCATACTCTCAAGGTAAAGATAAATCCAGTTGAATTTTCTCCCGTTCCGGGAACTGAGGAATACAAAAGAGCTGTAAGAGACTACAATTTCAATGAAGATGAGCCTCTTTTGCAGAACAACTCAATATTTCCCATGCAAACAAAGGGTATGAATTACAAAAAATTCTGGAAGATAAAAAATATTATCAGCGAGCTTAACTCCAATCTCGACACATAGGAAATTGCAAGAGGTCATTCCAGGTATAATCGCAGGAATAAATCCTAAACATTAGTTCTTTTTACAGCGATTGTCTTTTTGGGACATTCTCTTATGCAATCTCCACATAAGATACATTCGAAATAATTTATTTTGGGAGGTTTACCCGATATAGCCTGTGTCTTACATGCATTTTTACAAAGCCCGCAATTTACACAATTGGAGCCTACCTTAACCTTAAAGAGGCTAAAGCGCGAAAAGACAGCCAAAAACGCACCCAATGGGCACAGGTAGCGGCAAAAAGGACGGTAGATTATTACTGACAACAAGACAAATGTTAGAGTAAGGCCAATGGATAGTGGATTTCCTCCCCAGGTAAACAACGCTTTGAAGGGAGTATAATCCTGAAAAGTTACCTGTCCAGTGATGAGAACTCTGAGTACAATATATCCTAAAAGGACGTATTTAGCTTTGGTGAGATAACGACCCCAGGAAGAGGAAATTTTTTTTGACAGCTTTTTTAGATGGAGTAGTTCCTGTATGGCTCCGAAAGGACAGATATAGCCACAGAAAACTCTACCGTGTAATAGAGCAGAGATAATAATGACTAAAAAGAAGAGTAGGTAACCTGTTTGCCACTTTATAAATACATTCCGTATAGCAATTAACGGACAGAGAAATCCTCCTAAATAGAATCCAAGTATCGCTATGGAAGAGGCTAAAATAATTTTTCGATATCCATAACGAGTACTTAGGACTACAATGAAAGCAATCCCTGTAAATATCAAAAGAAGGACTAACTTAATCAATTGATCATCAATAAAGTAAGTCGGTTTTTTGTACTGCTCAGTAGCGGGTAGATTAAAACTCTTTTCAGTCCTGGATGAGTTGAATTGATCTCCTTGGCCAAAATCATTAGCATGGAGTGACAAGGTGTTAAATAAAAAACCTGTAACAAGGAGCAGAATTATTACTCCAAGTAAAAGAGCTTTTTTATCTTTTCTCATTGCATATCACCTTTTTAATGTTTCTACTGAAGATACAAATTTTAGCTGGCATAATGGTCAAAACGATAGAAGAAATTATCACTAACTATAAGCAGTGGAACAGCTTTTTCCTCATAAATGTAGAAATAAATCCCTACCTTGTCCTCATAGTTTCTCAGTTCTTCTGGAACAATGGGAAAGCTTATCTTTAGTTCTTCTACTTTTAGAACATCCCTCTCTACGAGGGGCTTAGTAAAAACATTTTCTATAGCAATTTTCCTCTGGAGATCATAGGGATATTCTCCGTTCAAGGCAGTTTGCCAAACCCCATTTTCTTCCCCTTCTATCACTTTAATAGGCAATACTTTTTCGGAATAACCTTCCTTGGAGCAATTTTTAGAAATCTTCAAAAACCCTTCGCCAATAGAGCTAAGAGATACCTTAAACCACTTCTCATACAGCTGTGGACCAGTTTGTTCCCATTCAGTCTCACCCAGGATTTGGATACCTTCCCACTCAAACTGGTAATCAAGGGGAGGGTTCAATGTACACTTATTATGGGTTTTCTCAACTTGTATACCTATCTCTCCCACAGTACCAATTTGAGCTTCTATTCGATCGTGGTTGAAGGTAAATTCGCAGGCTAATGCGGAAAGAGGAAAAATCATCATCCCTATCAAGATTGAACCAAGGGACAAACTAATTAGTCTGGTCACTCTTTTCATTTTTTTCATCTCCTTATAAGAGATTTTGTTTTTAGTTCTTTAGTAAAAATTATTTTTACTTTACTTATTATTACACCTTGAGCAAGGAATTTATTTCAAATTATCGAATTTCCACCCAGCTTTAGTAACTATATAGTAGCTCAAACTCTTTTTCAGTACCACTACCACATTGATTGAATTACGATATTATTTTCTGGCATTTTTCTGATATTCCATTAATAATTCATCATTTAGAAAAACTACATTTTTTTACATCGATTTTTTAAACTTTTTGCATTTTTTATAAAATCCATTTCCAGTTTTTTCCACATAACCGGAACTAAATTTCCTTACCTTTTCCATTTAAACCTCATCACAGGTGCAAATAATAATGAATCGTTACTCTTATTTTTGTGATGTCTTATTCTGAGATTTAAAAGCCCTGGTTTTCTTTACAATCTCCTCTACTTCAGGGTTTAACTCCTCAAGAGTTGGCAGGTCTTTGAGGGTATTTTTGCCTTTCTAACAAGCAGAAGTACTCTTTCAAGGTTGACTTTTTTTGTAAATTTTTATAAAATTTACAAAATGACCTACAGTGGTTAAGTTTACTAAAAGTGCTATCATAGAATAAGCTTTACGGTTGGCGTGGGGATAAATCCCCTCACATTTTTTGTAGAATTATTGAGTAAGAATATTTTGAGAGAGAGACATTTTATGCCAGGCGAACCACTATTAAAAATGCAAGGGGTTAGCAAGCATTTTCCGGGTGTTTTAGCCCGCTCGAATATATCTTTTGATTTATTTCCTGGGGAGGTTCACTGTCTGATTGGAGAGAATGGGGCAGGGAAATCAACATTGATAAAGATTCTCAGCGGTGTTTACACAAAAGATACTGGTGAAATTTTTATTGAAGGCAGGCCCATCGAGATTGATTCACCACGTAAAGCTCAAAATTACGGTATCGCAACAATTTATCAGGAGTTTAACCTTATCCCTTATCTGACAGTTGCAGAAAACATTTTCTTGGGGCATGAGTTGGTTAAAGGTTATTTAGGGCGGATTAACTGGAAACAATTGTACAAAAAAGCAGCAAAAGTTCTAAATCAGGCTGGAGTCAAAATTTCTCCAAAAGTAAAGGTTTCATCTCTAAGTGTGGCACAACAACAAATGGTGGAAATTGCTAAGGCTTTATCAATGGGTGGAAAAATCATTGTTATGGATGAACCTACATCTGCATTAACAGATATGGAAATTCATGAATTATTTCGTGTTATCCGAACTTTAAAAAATCGTGGAACTGGCATTATTTATATTTCACATCGTCTTGAAGAACTTTTTGAGATTGCTGATCGAATAACTGTCTTACGAGATGGAGAACATATGGCTACCTTTGATGATGTTAAAGCAGTATCTTTAGACGAGATTATTACGCTAATGGTAGGTCGAAAACTGAAGGAGCAGATACCTAAAGTTAAGTATCCTAAGGGAAAAGAAATTCTCAAAGTTCAAAGTCTTAATCGAAAAGGTGTTTTAGAGGATATTAGTTTTACTCTGTATGAAGGTGAAGTATTAGGATTTGCAGGTTTAGTTGGCTCAGGACGAACAGAATTGATGCGTGCTATCTTTGGAGCAGACTCTATCAATTCTGGGACTATTTACCTTGATGGTCGCAGAATAGAAAACCATTCTCCAGTTGATGCGGTTAAAAATGGTATCGGTTTATTAACTGAAGATCGAAAAAACCAGGGTTTAGTTCTTAGCTTATCTATTATCACGAATACAACTTTAGCTAAATTGGATAGAATAAGTAATCCTTTCCGAATCAATAAGCGAAAAGAGCTAAAAGTTGTTGATGAGCTTATTAAGGATTTGAGAATCAAAACACCCGGTTCTTTTCAACTAATTAAATTTTTAAGTGGCGGAAACCAACAAAAGGTTGTTCTGGCTAAATGGTTATTTACTCAATCACGAGTTCTTATTTTCGATGAACCTACGCGTGGTATTGATGTTGGTGCAAAATTAGAAATCTATCAACTGATAAATAACCTTGTGGCTAAAGGTGTGGGTATTATTATTGTTTCTTCTGAATTGCCAGAAATTTTAGGTATTAGCGATCGTATTATAGTTATGCGAGATGGTCATATAATTGGTGGATTATCAAGTGAAGAAGCGGATCAGGAAATTATTTTGCGGTTAGCGATGGGAAAAGGAGAAATAAAGGGCACTCACTATGTCTAAAGTTTTAAATCAAAGTAGTATTTTTAACCGAGAAGTCACCAAGATTTTAAAACGAATAATTCAGGCTCAGACCTTCGGTATTGCAGCTGTTCTCATTGGAATGATTGTAGTACTTTCTATTCTTAGTCCTTTCTTCCTGACCTCTCGTAATATTTTAAACATACTCTTACAAACCTCAATTAACACAATAGTTGCTGTTGGACAAACCTTTGTGATTATGTCAGGCGGTATCGACTTAGGTGTAGGATCGGTAGTAGCATTGTCGGGAGTGATTCTCGGTGGAGCAATAAAAGCAGGTTGGGCAATACCGTTTGCTGTAGGTATTGGTTTTTTTATTGGCGCACTCACAGGTCTTTTTAATGGTGTAATCATTGCTAAGGGAAGAGTTCCAGCTTTTATTGGAACTCTTGGCATGATGAGCATCGCCCGCGGTTTTGCGTTGATATATACAAGAGGACAAAGTATATATATTTTTCCTCAGTCTTTTCTAAGGTTTTTTGGCATTGGATATCTATGGTTTATTCCTATGCCAGCAGTGCTTGCCCTGGTTACAGTTATCTTTGCCTATTATATCCTCAGCCAAACAAAATTTGGTAGTTATATTTATGCAATTGGAGGGAATGTTGAAGTAGCTAAACTTTCTGGTATCAATGTACATAAGGTTCTCATAGCAGTTTATGTGTTTGCTGGCATCACTTACGCTTTAGGAGGTGCGGTACTAGCAGGAAGATTGAATTCAGCCCAGCCAATTGGCGGAGTGGGATACGAGCTTGATGCCATTGCAGCAGTAGTAATTGGGGGAACCACCCTTTCCGGGGGAGAAGGCACTGTTTGGGGTACAGTTCTTGGTGCCCTTATCATGGGAGTTTTGCGTAACGGGTTAAATTTACTTAATGTCTCTTCTTATGTTCAGCAGGTTTTTATTGGCTTTATTATTGTTACCGCGGTTTTAATTGATCAACTCCGCAAGAGAAGGTAGAAGGGACCGAAATAAGCCTAAGGGCGAATTTGAGGAGGTGATGTCAAAGAAGTGAAAAGAATTTTTGTTTTAAAATTACGATTACAGATAAACTATTACAAGAAAGGAGTGAAGGAAATGGCTAAGTTGAATGTTAAGTTAACGGTGGTGATTGTGTTTTCCTTAATAATATCTGTTTTGCTCAGTGGTGAGGTTTTAGCTGCTCAACCCAGAGTAGTCTTGATTATGAAAACCTTGACCAATCCGTTTTTCTTGGCTATGGAAGAAGGTGGCAAAAAAGGCGCAGAAGAATTTGGCGTTAACCTTACAGTGGTTTCTGCAGAAGGGGAAACCTCAATTACACAACAAATTGGGTTGATTGAGGATATGACTACTCAACGGGTAAAGGCAATTGTTATAGCTCCAATTGACTCTAAGGCTGTTGTTCCAGCATTAGCACGAGCTCAAGAAGCAGGTATTCATATTATTAATATAGACAACAGGATAGACCCGGTTGCTGCTAAGGAAGGTGGTTTAGACATTGAGATTTTCATCAGCGCTAGTAACGTAACTGGTGGTAAGCTGGCTACTTCCTATCTCATCTGTCTTCTGGGAGGCAGAGGTAATGTTGCTATGCTTGAAGGTATTCCTGGTGTAGATAACGCTGAAGGACGCAAAACTGGTTTTCTGAAAGCTGTAGAGTTATTCTCGGAAATTGAAATTGTCGCTATGCAAACAGCTCACTGGAAAACTGAAGAAGCATTAAATGTATTTTCAAACATCTTGCAAGCTCATCCAAATCTTAATGGATTGTTTGCTGCTAACGATATGATGGCTCTTGGTGCTATTCAAGC
>JAUWJJ010000194.1 GCA_030607765.1 Candidatus Aerophobota bacterium | reverse complement strand
CAAATGCTAAGCTTACCTTAAAGAATGATGAGCTTGACAGGGAGTACTTTAAGGTAACGGGTGAGCTAAACACCCAGATAAAATCTCTAAAAGCATCAAATACTGAACTTGCCTCAGATAACGCTGGGCTAAAAGGATTAAGTAATAGGCGAGCTGAAGAGATAATAGTGATTACCAAGAAGTCCAATCAAGAAATTGCTCGTTTACAGATAAAGAACTCTAATCTTGCCTCAAATAACGCTGAGCTAAAAGGATTAAGTGATAGGCAAGCTAAATCGGTAAAAGCGATCGCCAAGAATTCCAATCAAGAAATTAAAGCTAGAGATGAACAGATAGGTAGTTTACAAACAGAGAAGTCTAACTTAGAAACACTAACTATTCAACAAAACGAGAAAATAGAGAAGGATACTACCTGGAAATGGCTTCTTGGCCTGGGAATTGTAGCGTCTTTCTTCATGGGAGGCGGAGGAACGTAAATATAAATCTTCCGAGATTTCTATAGAGGTTTCAACTATACAACTATAATTGAGGGGGTGAAAAAAATATGTTAGCACGAATGGGTAAATTTTTGTTAATATTTATGCTGGGATTGCCTCTGGTGGCCAATATAGCGTTAGCAAATCAGTCTTCCCCTGATCTTGAGAAAATTCTTAAAGAAGTAGAAACTCTCCGGACAGAAGTATCCCAAACCAGACAAACAGCTATGGAAGCGAGAGAAATTGCCTTAAAAACAAGAGCAGAAACCGCTGAATTTAAAGAAGAAACTTTAGCCAGATTAGGGATATGGCGGGGGAAATTAGGGGAAGGGATGATGCTGGCTATAGAAGCAAAAGATTTAGCCAGCCGGGCTGCTGAAGAAGTTAAAATCTATACCAGCCTTGTAGATACTCTCAAAGCCGATGTTTCTTTGGCTAAGGAAATGGCAGTTTCAGCTAAGATTGAATCTGATCAGGCCAGAAAAGAGATTGAAGAATTATCAGCTCAAAACAAAAAAGACAGGGAGCTTTTAATACAAAGGGTGAATGAAATCCTGGTCAGAGCAAAAGAAGTGGAAGAAAAATTAAAACCTGAGGTGGTGAAACTTAAACCTCCCAAAAATATCTACGAGGTAAGGCGAGGAGATAGTCTGTGGCGTATCTCCAAATGTCGAAACATTTATAATGATCCCTATCAGTGGGAAAAAATTTTCAAGGCTAATCAAGATAAGATTGAGAATCCGAATTTAATTTATCCCGGACAAGAATTGATAATTCCTCCCAAGAAATCTCATTTAGTACTTAAGGGGGAAAATCTATGGACAATAGCCAATTATGAGAGTGTATATAATACTCCTTATGAATGGAGGAGGATTTATCAGGCTAACCGAGATAAATTAACAGATCCTAATAGGGTTTACCCCGGGCAGAAATTAATAATTCCTCAAGATTAGCCTAATAAAAGAGGAAAGCAAGAGCTGCCCTTTCACTAAAGTGAAGGGCAGCATAAAACTTAAATCCTCTGTCTGATTGGGCAAACTATTTAGTGACTGATAGCTTAAAATTAGCGGCATTGATAATGATAGTTATAGCTCATAGAATCCACGATAGAATTAGTAAATGTCTTTACCAGGAAAGTGTATAAATAAAAATGGGTAGGGGAGGCTTTTTGCTTGAGTTTATTTTTTTCCGTATTTTTTTCTAAATTGTTCTATCCTTCCCCCTGCTATGAACTTTTGCTGATCAGTTCCCAAAAAAAAGGGATGACAGTGAGAACAAATCTCAACCCTTAAGTTAGGTTTAGCTGATCCAACTTTAAACTCTGCTCCACAGGCACATCTTATTACTGTAGGCTTATACGGTGGATGTATTCCTTTTTTCATTTAAATTTACTCCTTAAAGTATAGATGAATTTTTTTTCAGGTGAGAGACAATACCCAGAAACTGTTGATTATCCTTAGTTTTTTTCATTACTTCAATTACTGCCTCTATGGGTTCCTTGAGATTTTGACGGTTTAAATAGTCTCGCAGGGCCCAAATTACCTTTAATTCCTTTTCGCTTAAAAGAAGTTCTTCCTTTCTGGTTCCAGACCTGTTAATATCTATAGCTGGAAAAATTCTTCTTTCTGCTAACTCTCTGGTAAGCCGAAGTTCCATATTCCCTGTTCCCTTAAACTCTTCAAATATTACCTCGTCCATTTTACTTCCTGTTTCCACCAGGGCTGTAGCTAAAATGGTTAAACTTCCTCCCTCTTCTACATTCCTGGCTGCTCCGAAGAATCTTTTAGGATGATTCAAGGTATTGGCATCTATTCCTCCTGAGAGAACTTTACCACTGGTAGGCATTAAGAGATTATAAGCTCTGGCTAATCTGGTAACACTGTCCAGAAGAATAACCACATCTTTTCCTTGTTCTACTAATCTTTTAGCCCTTTCAATAACCAGTTCTGCCACTTTAATTTGATTTTTAGTTGGTTCATCAAAGGTGGAAAAGGCTACCTCTCCCTTGACCGATCTTTGCATATCGGTAACTTCTTCCGGTCGCTCATCAATTAACAACACTATAAGTTCAATTTCAGGATAATTTTTTGTGATAGCGTTGGCAACTTTTTGCAAAAGGATTGTTTTTCCCGTTTTTGGGGGAGCTACAATTAATCCTCTTTGCCCTTTTCCTATAGGACATATAAGGTCAATTAATCTGGTGCAGATATCATTGGAGGAATTTTCAAGAACAAACTTTTCTTGAGGATAAAGAGGGGTAAGGTTTTCAAATATGGTTCTTTTTCTCGCCTTTTCCGGATCCTCCCCATTCACCAATTCTACCTTTAACAGAGCAAAGTAATTCTCGTTCTCCTTGGGGGGTCTTATCTGCCCGCTTACCGTATCTCCCTCTCTCAAGTCAAAACGTTTAATCTGAGATGGAGAAACATATATATCATCAGACCCGGATAGATAATTTGACCTTAAGAATCCATATCCCTCAGCTAAGATATCCAATACCCCGGATCCGTAAACAGTCTGTTCACGATCAATTTCATCCTGGATAACTCTAAAAATAAGGTCCTGTTTTTTAAAATGTTTGTAATCGATAATCTTTCTCTTAACTGCTTCCTTGTGCAATTCAGTGATATTTTTCTTTTGAAGATCAGCAACGTTCATTTTTTAAACTCCTTATAGTCCGGGGTATATTTTCTAATATATCTCCGGCAATTAAACTTAACTCTCCTTTTT
>JAUWJJ010000015.1 GCA_030607765.1 Candidatus Aerophobota bacterium | reverse complement strand
GTTAAAACAAAAAAGATGTCAAGGATACTATTGAATTTAAAGAAAAAAATGAGTGAACTTTTTTTATATTTCTCAGTCTAAACAGACAGACTCAGATTCGGCAAACTATATAGTAGCACATAGTTCAAAACAGGTAAGTTTTCCTAAAAATGCGGGTTTTCTTGCTCGTCATTGCTGTAGCTTGCCGATTTATCGGCGCATTAAAACCGCCCAAAGAATTGGGCAACTACTTCTTAATTGACAAAGAAAAGGAAAAAAATTATAGAAAAACTAAACTTGTACCAAAAACAAAGGAGGAGAAAAAATGAGAAAAAGCTGTAAAGTAAGAGGAGGAGTTGTTTTCTTACTGGTGGTGTTCGTGCTCTCTATGGGGAGTGTTTCCTGGGCTGGGTTAAATTGTGATTGTTCACGACCCCAGATAAAAGAAAAACAGGCTCAGGGGCAGCAAAAATGGATCCGGGACCAGCAAAAGAAAAAATTTAACTTAAACCTCACTTCAGAGCAAAAGGTAAAACTGGCTCGGCTAAGACTTTCTTTTCAGGAACAAACTGTAGATCTGCGCGGCAAGCTGGCAAAAAAGAAGATTAAGCTTCAAAAACTGTGGCTAAAAAAACCCCTTGATAAAGATAAAATATATTCTCTAATAGATGAAACTGCTAAGATCAAAGCACAGATAAACAAAAAGGCGGTTAATTTTATACTCCGAGCAAAGGAGATTTTGACTCCGGGGCAATTGAAGAAACTTCCCTTTCCCGGAATAAAACCTGGATGGAAAAAGAAACATTTCTCTCGCTTGCACTAATAAACACAAGGGGAAAGGATATATCCTTTCCCCTTGCAAGGCCCCAAGGAAACTGCTAAACTATAATATAGACTCTCTACCCTGGATAGGCAAAATGAGCATTTCCGATGAGGTTCTGGTTCACAGGTTTAAGAGCGGGGACAAAAACAGTTTTAGAAGATTGGTGGAAAAATATCAATCTAAAATCTACAGTATAGTTTTGGCATCAGTGAGAGATAAAAATGATACTGATGACCTTTGTCAGGAGATTTTCATTAAAGTTTATCGAGGTCTTTCCCAATTTAAGGGAAAATCTAAATTCTTTACCTGGCTTTATCGCATTACAATAAATGCCTGTATCAGTGCCCAAAATACTCGCAAAAGAAAACCTGAAACCATCTCTTTGTCTTATCCGGTAGATGAGAAAAAGAATCCTCTCTCCACGAAACTCTCACAGGATACTGTTAAACGCCCTATGGAAGACTTGAAGAATAAAGAATTGGAAGTGAAGATAAAATTAGCTATCGACTCCCTATCGGATGGACTGAAAGAAATTTTTATCCTTCGAGAAATAGAGGATCTATCCTATAAGGAGCTTTCAAAGATTCTCCAATGTTCTGAAGGAACTATAAAATCTCGTTTGTTTAGAGCTCGAGAAAAATTAAAAAAGAAACTTGCACCTTATTTAGGAGAGTAATGTGAATTGTAAGTGGTTTAGGGAGAATCTCTCCGCTTATATAGATGGAGAATTAGATTTTCTAAAGAGATGGAGGATTAAGAGGCATCTCAAAAGATGCTCAGGATATGGTAGAGAATACAGACAGCTCAAGAAAATCCATAAGTTAAGTAAACTTGTAATCCTTGCTGGTCCCGAGCCTCGTTTCTATGAACGTCTTCGAGAAAGGTTCCCTGAAATAGAAACTATCAAGTATGAAAGAGCCGGAGTCTTTGAGAAGATGTGGATAGCTCTGCCTCGAGGAGGAAAAGCTGCTATTATAGTAGGATTAGTACTGATTTTATTCTTTTCAGTGATTTATCCCCATCTGTTCCCCACTTCCTTGAACATTGATGGGTTCGAGAAAGAATATCTACTGTCCCGAGAAACCCTTACCTACGTAAGAGAACCAGCTACATCATTGATATTGATTAATGAGGGAGGGCGTTAAGAAATGAATCTAAGCAGATTATGGAGAGTTCTGTTTCTCATTATTTTCAGCCTGACATTAGCCAATTCTCTATCGTTAGCAAAGGAAGGCGAAGATATCTTAAAATTGTCTTTTGATGCTCAATTTCAGGTAGATTTTGAGGGAATAAGAAAAATACAAACTTACACTTCTAACCGAATATACAGTTTTGTGGTTAAAGTAATCTATCAAAAGCCAGATTTTATATATTTGGAATATCTGGACCCTCCTCGGATAAAGGGCAGAATTATAATTGATGATGGGAAAAAGAGGATAGAATATCTCCCAGGAATTGATAAAATAAAGACTTTTCCTTCTCTCAATTGTCCCTGGATAAAAGATAAGAGAGAAAAGGCTCTAAAAGTAATGCTCACAAACTTTAATATCTCTAAGATTTCCGAGGCGAAGATGCTGGGAAAAGAAGTTTATGTGCTTTCTCTCTCCCCAAAAGACTTGGTTAATCCATCTCTGAAATTATGGATAGATAAAAAAACTCATTTCATATTAAGAAGAGAAAAATATACCCCAGAAAAAGAACTGATCTCATCTTTACATTATACCAAGATAGATTTTAACAAACACTTTTTCAAGGAAAAGCTCTATGATAAACTTCCCGGAATCCCCCCAATCTTAGAAAAATCTCCTCCACCTTCTTACTACACTTTACAGGAAATTAAAGCTCGAGCTAATTTCCCTCTTTTTTTTCCAGGTTATTTACCTCCCGGGTATATCTTTCAAGAAGGTGAGATAATGGTAAAGAAGAAGGCTGTAAAACTGGCCTATACCAATGGACTGGAGGTAATAGTCCTCTTCCAGAGACCTTTTGCAAAGATAACGATGGAACATCACAAATGGATGAACTTCAATGATATGCGCATAAGATTCCGAGAAGGTCCGTACGGCAAAACTCTGGTGTGGAACATAAAAAAGAAGACCTTTGTATTAATGGGAGAGTTATCCCTAAAAGAACTGGTAAAAATCGTTCGATCTATTAAATAAGTCTAAAGACCTGCTCTACATTTACATATTACATATTACTCTTGGCAGGTCTAAAGACCTGCTCTACATTTATTCCTTTGCTCTTTCCACGCATCAACGCATTCACGCATTACTCTTGGCAGGTCTAAAGACCTGCTCTACATTTACTGTAGCCGCAACCTTCAGGTTGCGTAAGATTCGCAGGCTCTCAAACCTCGCAACTACCAAAAGAAACAGGCTATGAGTCTTACGATTACCCACCTTCCCCACCGTTTACCTTTTGGAAAACACTCATCGATGGATAAGCAAATTAAAGGATTTTTCGGGAAACTGGAGGTCTTAAGTTGACAGTACCCCTTACTAACCCTATAATGAAAAACAATAGGTAAGATTTCCTAAAGGTAAAGTTTATGGAGTTTTGGATATCTCTTTAGCAAACTTTTTTGGCGAAAAGTAGACTGGTAGTCGCAGGCTTTAGCCTGCGTTTATACGCACCCTAAAGGGTGCGGCTACCTTTACTTGCTCAGACAGAAGGTATATCAGATCAAGCTGCACTAAAGTAGGATTGAGAATAACAGGTAAGTTTTCCTAAAAAATGGAGGAATCGCTCATTTGTCATTGCTGTAGCTTGCCGATTTATCGGCGCATTAAATTCGCCCAATGAATTGGGCAGCTACAATTGACAGAGAAAAGAGGAAAGTTTTAGGAAAGCTAAACTATTACTGAATTAATCCTTTTTAAGGAGAAAATCTTGAGTTTTTCCCCAAAAGAGATTTCTGTTTATCAAACACAGGCAGAAATTCTGTCCAATCAAAAACTGACCTTTGAGTATTACAAGCTAAGATTACATACTCCTCATATTTCTCGGGAAGCTAAACCAGGACAATTTGTCCACCTCAGGATAGAGAATACTTATTATCCTTTACTAAGAAGACCTTTCAGTATACATCGCGTTGTGGGAGAGGCTATAGAGATACTTTATCAAATAGTTGGACTGGGCACTCAGATTTTATCCAAAAAAAGAAAAGGGGATAGCTTAAACTTAATAGGGCCTCTTGGAAAGGGATTTTGGATAAACCAGTCTGCAAAACGACACATCCGGATAGCTGGAGGAATAGGAGTTGCTCCTCGTGTTTTTTTAGCCCGGAGGCTAAGGGAAATATGTACCTTTTTTACAGCTCATACCTCTTTAGCATTCTTGGGATTTAAAACAAAAGATAAAATTCTCTGTCAGAAAGACCTTGAAGAATTGGGAATGGATGTAAAAGTAGCCACCGAGGATGGAACTTACAGCTACAAAGGTAATATTAGCGATCTTTTTGAGCAATTTATTTATAATTCTTCCCTAAAATCTTTTAGTGTGTATGCCTGTGGTCCTATTCCCATGCTTAAAAAGTTATCTCAACTTTCCCATAAGTATCTGTTTTCCTGTCAAGTTTCACTGGAAGAAAAAATGGGATGTGGAATAGGAGCCTGCCAGGGATGTGTGGTAAGGGGAACTTCAGGTTATCTTAGAGTATGTCGGGATGGTCCTGTATTTAATGCAGATGAGATCAACTGGAAAGAGTTATCCAGGGAGGCATAATTGCCAGCAAATCTTCCTCCTCAATACTATGAGACTGAGCGAAAATACAGATTAGCTAAAACTTACCAGGAAAAAATTGCTGTATTACAAGAAATGTTAGCAATTATGCCTAAGCACAAGGGAACAGACAAATTGCAGGCTGACCTCAGAGCTAAGATCTCCAAATTCCGCAAAGCTTCCCAGAAAAAACCAAAAACCATCCGAAGAGATTATAGCTACCATATTTCCAGGGAAGGAGCTGCTCAAGTTGTACTAATAGGTCTACCCAATGTAGGAAAATCCCAAGTTTTAGCCAGCCTTACCAATGCTACTCCTCAGATAGCTCCCTATCCCTTTACTACGCAAGAACCTGCTGTAGGAATGATGCCCTGGGAAAACATAAAGATCCAGGTAGTGGATACTCCTCCCATAACCGATGAATTCTTACCTTCCTATCTACCCTCCATTATTAGAGAAGCAGATCTTGCTTTACTGATAGCAGACCTGGGTAGTGATAATACACTGGATCAGGTGGAGATGGTAGTGAAAAAATTAAGAGAAGCAAAAATTAAACTTGTAGGAAAAATACTAAAGCATCCCTATGCTGAGGGAATTATTTACAAAAAGACACTGATACTGGGCAATAAAAAGAATGTAGAAGGAGCCGGGCAGCGCCTTGAGATATTGAGAGACTTATATAAAGATGAGTTTTCCATAATTTCTATATCTGCTATAAATCCATCTTACCAGGATAAGTTAAAAAGAGAAATCTACAGAGCTCTTAACATTATTCGGGTTTACACTAAAGCTCCGGGGAAACCGGCAGATTCAAATGATCCAATAGTTTTAGGGAAAAAAGATAAGGTTATTGATGCTGCCCAACTCATTCATAAAGATTTCGCTAAAAATTTAAAATATGCTACAATATGGAGAGAAGACCAGTTTAATGCTCGGAAAGTGGATAAAGATTATCCTTTAGAGGAAGGGGATATTGTAGAGTTTCATATTTAAATGGAAAAGAATATCAACCTTACCACAAGATTAGGTAGGCTTAAGTTAAAAAATCCTGTGCTGGTAGCATCGGGAACTTTTGGCTATGGAGAGGAGTATGCTCAATTTTTAAATTTAAATGAGCTCGGGGGAAGAATAACCAAAGCGGTAACCTTAAATCCCACTGTAGGTAATCCTTCTCCCCGTCTTGTTGAGACACCAGCTGGTCTTCTTAACTGTATCGGTTTAGAAAACCCTGGAGTAGATGTGTTCATAAAAGAAAAACTTCCCTTCCTGAAAAAATTTAATGTTAAAATAATTGTAAACATTGCTGGAGAGAAAGAAAGTGATTACCTTGAGCTAACAAAAATACTAGGCAAAGTAGAGGGAATAGATGCCTTGGAAATAAATGTATCCTGCCCTAATGTTAAAAGAGGTGGCTATAGCTTAGGTACAAATCCGAAAAAGGTTTATTTTTTAACTAAATCCCTGAAAAAAATAACACATCTTCCTTTAATTGTTAAACTTACCCCAAATGTTACCGATGTAACAGAAATTGCCAAAGCTGCGAAAAATGCTGGAGCTGAAGCTTTATCCTTAATAAATACCCTTTTGGGTATGGCAATTAATGTATCCACTCAAAAACCAAAACTAAGTAACATTACCGGTGGTTTATCCGGGCCAGCTATAAGACCAGTTGCAGTAAGGATGGTGTGGCAGGTAGCCCAAAAGGTAAAAATTCCCCTAATTGGAATGGGAGGAATAATGAATCCCGAAGATGCTCTGGAGTTTATATTGGTCGGGGCAAGTGCCATAGCTATAGGAACAGCTAATTTTGTTGACCCTAAGACTCCCCTAAAGGTAGTCAAAGGAATAAAGTGCTATTTAAAAGAAAAGAAAATCAATAATTTCCAGGAGTTAATAGGTAAAGTAAAAACGGGGAGGATTCCTTGATTTTACTCTGGACAAAATTTTTAATTTGTGCATTAGGAATTTTATTTACTGGATATAACTTATCTAAATCCGGGGATATCTTAGCTGAGAAGCTCGGACTCAGTAAGGGTCTGGTTGGCTTTGTTTTCCTGGCTATGGCTACCGCTTTCCCTGAGCTTATCACCAGTGTCAGTGCTATAATTATAGTTAAATCCCCGAATTTAGCGACAAGCAACGCCCTGGGATCAGTATATTTAAACTTAATGATAATCGCCTTTTTAGATATCCTTCAAAGAAAAGGTCCAATACTATTAGAAGTGAAGCAGAATAATACCCTTTACGCAGGATTAACCCTTATCTCCCTGGGAGTAGTTTCGCTTTCCATTATTTTAAGAACTGGGTTTGGCATCCACTTGGGAATAGCTAATCTGGGGATGGATAGTTTAATTATTTTGATCATTTATTTTTTGGGATTACGGATGATCTTCCAATTTGAGAAAACAAATAAAAAGGAAAAAGAAAGCGAGTCCTCCTATAAAGAAATTTCTCTAAAGTCCACTCTTTTCAGATTCTCTTTGTCTTTTGTAGCTGTTGCTTTTTTAGGAATATGGCTGGCCATTCTGGGAAAAGAAATAACTAAGGTAATGCTATGGAGTGAAACCCTGGTAGGAACACTTTTTCTTGCCTTAACTACCTCTCTTCCTGAACTTGCCGTATCCCTTACCGCCTTCAAATTTGCTGTAGATATGGCTATTGGTAATATTCTCGGTGCTAATTTTCTTGATATTGCTATTCTTCCTGTTTGCGATATATTCTTTTTAAAGGGACAGCTCTTATCCCATGTCTCTGTAGCTAACCTGATCACTACTTCCTTAGCCATAATTCTTACCAGTATAGTTATAGTGACTCTTATGTATAGGTCTCGCAAAACTTTCTTAAAAGTGGGCTGGGGAACAATTGCTATGATTGCCGTCTTTGGGGTAGGCAGCTATCTATTGATTGCGGCTGCTAAGTAGGAAATGTAGTTCAGGTCTTTAGGTCTGCCTATTGTCAGGCCTAAAGACCTGAACTACATGATACTTGCCTAAATTCATCAGGCCTAAAGGCCTGAACTACATTTTTACCAGAGAGTATATCCACCATCCATTACCAATACACTTCCAGTGACAAAACTGGAGGCCCTGGAAGCTAAAAATAATGCAGGGCCCTTTATCTCGGAGGGGTTCCCTATTCTTCCCATAGGGGTCAAGGAGGACCAACCCTTACCATATTTAGGGAAAACTTTATCTACGAGGGGGGTCCTCATATATCCGGGAGCAATAGCATTAACTCTTATATTATACTTTGCCCATTCACCGGCTAAAGACTTGGTAATCATAATAACTCCGGCTTTAGAAGTATTATAATGAATCTGAGGTTGAGGTCTATTGACAATCAATCCCGACATAGAGGAAATATTAATTATATTTCCTTTTTTCTGCTTGATCATCTCCCTTCCTACTACTTGAGCACAAAGAAAAACCCCACTCAAGTTAACCTCAATTACCTTATCCCATTCTTCTTTAGTTATCTGTTCAGCAGGCAGATTATTAACAATCCCGGCATTGTTAACTAAAATGTCAATTTCACCAAACCTATCCTTGACCATTTTTACCATATTCTCTACATCGCTAACTTTAGTTACATCGGCCTTTATAGATATAGACTCTCTACCAATATTTCGGATACTCTCAGCTACTCTAACTGCTCCATCTATGTTTATATCTACCACTGCTATATCTGCCCCTGCTTCTGCCAATCCCAGAGCTATTTGCTCACCCAATCCCTGAGCAGCTCCGGTTACAATTGCTTTCTCACCTCTTAAATCAAACATCTCTCTTACATCCATAAAGAATTCCTCCTTCCAAGCTGTAGGGTAGACCCTGTTAAATAATTGCTATCCAACGAGGTAAAAATTTTAACCTCGTCTCATAATTAGAATGGCTACTACTGCAGATGCAATAGTGGCTACCCACAGACTAATATGAGTTTCTAAAAAGCGCATCCATAAAAGATGAATAGCTATAAAAGTAACTACACTTATAAAAATGCGATCCCCAACAGTAGTAGGCATAGGTAGAAAACCCATAACTTAATCTCCTTCACTCCTTAACTGCACCAAAAGTTAGACCAGTTATTATGTATTTCTGGATATAACCCAAAAATATTATAGCTGGAAGCAAGCAAATTACCGATACTGCTGCCATTTCTCCCCAATTAACACCAATCACAGTGACAAACTCAGCAAGGCCTGTAGTTATAGTTCTTGCGCTTATACTGGTAAGGATGGAGGCAAAAAGGTATTCATTCCAGCTAAAAATCCATATCATCATAGCCGTCACCGCCAATCCTGGTTTAGCCACCGGTACTATAACATGCCAGAGAGTACCCAAAATAGAACAACCATCTATAGCGGCAGCCTCATCCAGCTCTATAGGTATAGCATCAATCATTCCTTTCAATAGCCAGATAGCAAAGGGTAGGTTAAATACACAGTAGACGAGAATTAATCCAATATGCGTATCTATTAATTTAATTTTAGTGAATATTAAAAAGAAGGGGAGTATAAAAGCTGCCGGGGGTGCCATACGATTGGTAATTGTCCAGAAGAACAGTGATCCACTTCCCCAAATCTTAAATCGGGAAAAAGCGTAAGTAGCAAATATGGCTAATAGTATGACCAATCCAGTATTACCTGTAGCTATAATTAAGGAATTAATTAAAAATTTTCCATAAATATCTTTAAATAAGGGTCGGTAATAGTTGTCTATGAATATACTGGTCTGTTGCAGCTTGGGCCCAGCAAAAAGTTCCAGTTTACTTCTCATAGAAACTATGACCATCCAGTAAATGGGAAAAAGAGTTACTATAGCTAATAAAATACAGATCAGGTAAATAGAAGTTAATTTAAATCCTCTTCTATGCCTCACGGGTTTCTCTCCTGACCACTGAGATAATGTTAAGTAGCAACCAGCACATTACAATAGTTAAATAGAGGAGGAAAACAGACATACTCGATCCATATCCATAGTCTGTAGATGATAAAACAAGTCTGACTACGTGGATACTTACATAGCGTGTGGCCGTACCAGGGCCTCCGCTGGTAAGCATCCACACTTCATCAAAGATTCTAAAGGTATCCATAATCCTGATAAAGAGCATGGTAAGTATAACCGGTGTTAACAGAGGTATGGTGAGATATCTTAAAACCTGCCATTTACTTGCTCCATCTACTTTAGCTGCTTCAAATGGTTCTTTGGGAAAACTGGTAAGACCAGCTAAAAGCGTTAATGTAACAAAAGGGGTCCAGTGCCATATATCCATCAAAATAGTAGTGAAAAAGGCTTGCCTGGCACTAACTCCAATGTTGTAATTAATCCCAACTCCATGCAATAAATAGGGAAGAGGGCCTATATCCGGATTGGTCATTAAAACCCAGATGCTTCCTATGGTAATGGGAGCGATGGCTAAGGGCAAAGCTAAAATAGTTCTAAAAACACCTTTTCCCACAAATTCGTTAGTTAAAAACAGAGCTATAGCCAATCCCAAAAACATCTCCGCAACACAGGTAATAACTACAAATGTAAGGCCAATTCTTAGTGAGTGCATAAAATCAGGATCAAACATTAATTTTCTAAAGTTACCCACTCCAGTAAATACCATTCCCCTCAGAGAAAATATGTTGTATTTATAAAGACTAAGGTAAATAACATAAATAAAAGGGACTAAACCAATAAAAAAAAGTATAGCGAGCGTGGGAGTCAACAGCCCCCACGCCTTATACTGTGAAACTCTCATTTATCTATCCCGCTAATAGCCTAACTCTATAAGTAATTCATCAACTTCTTTGGCTAAGGAATCCAGAGCAACATCAG
>JAUWJJ010000007.1 GCA_030607765.1 Candidatus Aerophobota bacterium | reverse complement strand
TGGTTATTGCCAAAAATTTCCCTGAGATAAATTATATAATGAAGCCAATGGATTATATAAAATATATTTTCCTGGGCAAATCTTTCTCCTTTATCTCTCAAGCTAAAGGAAAATGCGGAGTATGTGTTTTTTTAGGGGGTGATCCTTTTCATACTATTCTTGTTTCCAGACGGGTTAAATTACCTGCAGTAGGTTATCTACAAAAGCCAAGATGGAATAAACGATTTAAAAAATTTATGGTATTGAATGATAAAATAAGAAAAGAAAATTTTCTCCAGCAAGGCATAAAATCTGATAGAGTAACTGTAGTGGGAGATTTAATGGTAGATGCTGTAAAAGACCAAATACAGGATGAAAAAATTTCCAATTATCCATATTTTTTTTCAGGAAAGCCCGTAGTTTCAATTTTACCAGGGAGCAGACCTAATATAGCCTGTAATATGGCACTATTTTTTTTAGGGGTATGCGAGCTAATTAAAGAGAAATTTTTTCAGGCTCAATTTTTTCTGATACTGTCTCCTTTTATTAAAAAAGAGCAGCTCATTGATTTAAACAAGACAAAAGTAAACAAAATCTTTAATGTCCCCAAAGCAAAATTAGTTGAAGAAAACAAGCAATGGAAGCTTATCACCTCTTCCGGGTTAAAAGTAGCTGTAATCACTGAGAAGCAGTACCATATAATGAGTCTTTCCGATTTAGCTATAACGATACCTGGCACCAATACAGCAGAACTGGCTTACTTTGGCATACCTATGATAGTAGTTGTTCCTCTTAATAGGCCGGAGGTGATACCATTGAATGGTTTCACAGGATTAACCGGGAAACTGCCCTTCCTGGGAGAACTGATTAAAAGAGAGGCAATAAAAAAATATAATAAAAAAATTAGATTCTGCGCTATACCTAACATCCGCGCCGAAAAAGAGATTGTTCCTGAGGTGAGAGGAAAAATTCAGCCACAAGATGTAGCAGAAAAGGCAGTAAAACTTTTGCAGAACAAAAAGAGGCTGATCTCTATGTCTGGAGAACTTAAAAAGGCAATGGAAAAAGGTGGTGCAGCTAATAAGGTAGTTGATGTTATTCTTCAAGTAGGAAAAGGAAAAGAAAATTAAATCGAGGTTAAAGTGGTTAAAAAGCAAGATTTAGCTGGCAAAAAAGGAAAACTATCTACCCCTTTACTAAAATTGGGTTGGATCCTTATGTTTGTGGGAACGCCCCTTGGTTCAGGAATAGGAGCTTTCCCTTTTCTTTTGGCGGGGAAAATATTCAAAAAGAGAGAAAGAATAGAAAAAGATTTCTTATTTTTCTTAATAAATATTTTCATTTGTGCCTCATTGATATCTATAATTAATGCTAAAAGAAAGCTGTTCGTTCTGGGATCAGTTATAACTCTTGCTTTGGTGCTATATTTGGTTTGTCTTGGAGCAGAATATATTGTATTGAGAAGAGATTTTTTAAATAAGCTAATAAAGATATTTATTCTTTGTTCTGTTTTATCCTCTATTTATGGATTGGTTATTTATTTTGGTGGGTTTGGAGGAGGAGCAAAGGCTCTTTTTTCTACTAATCCAAATGATTTTGGGACAACAATGATTCCTGCAATCATTGGAACATTAGCTTGCTTTACTCATACATCAGGTAAGAAGAAATTGTTATTAGGAATTTCTCTTTTTATTATACTAATGGGCTTGCTTTTCTCATTTTCCCGGGGAACTTGGCTGGGAGCAATTGGAGGGGTTTTAGTTTACGGGATTTACTATAAAAAGGACCGCTTCCAGGTAGTAGTTTTAATAGTTATAATGATGGTTATACTTTTTATCTATCCCCCTCTATTCCATCGATTAAGTTCTATACCAGATTTATCTTATTCCTCCAATAAGACAAGAATTTATATTTGGGAGATTACCTGTAAAATGATAAAGGATCATCCCTTAGCAGGGGTAGGGATGGGGAATTACCCTTTAGTTTATCCAGAATACAATGTGGGAGCAGGTAACATGCCTAATTTTTATCATGCTCACAATATATTTCTTCAGATGTGGTCTGAATGTGGAATGGGAGCATTATTTGCTTTTACTGCCCTAATTTTTTTAACTTTAGTAAAAGGAACAAAAATAGCAAAATATGGTGATTCTTTTTTAAAAATAGTAGGTGTAGTTAGCTTATCCTCTTTTGTAGGGATTTTGATTCAAAATCAAGTAGATTGCACAGTATATTCTATACATATTGGTTCCTTTTTTTTCCTACTTGCAGGAGTTATTTTTTACAGCGAGAAGCTTATGCCTAAATTAAAGAAAAGTTTTGAACCTGAATTCGGCAATTTAAATAACGATCACTAATCTTATCCTGGAATACAGCCTCTAAGTAGAAATGTAGTGCAGACCTTTAGGTCTGCCAGAATTTATCAGGCCTAAAGACCTGAGCTACTCGGGTAAGGGCGACTTTAGTCGCCCTTTGTAAAGCAGGGACTGAAAGCTATGGGTAGGTTAAAGCCTCTCCTACCCATAAAATAGTTTTTATAGTTTACCGAATCTGGGTTGAATAAAATCGTGAGAATAAAAATGCATATTCTTCATATTAGTCCTTATATGGAGCAAGGAGGAACAGAAAGGTGTATTATTAACTTAATTTCCCAGAGTTTGAAAAATGGATATAAGATTTCTCTTGTTTGTCCTCCAGGCGGTGGTTTAAAAAAAATTCCTTTAGATGTAAAGATTTACAAATTAAAAAACTGGGTGTTACATAAACCTTTTAATGCTATAGCGGAGTTAAAAGAGGTTGCTTTGAACATTGGTAAAAAAGCGGATCTAATTCAAGTTCATGCAGCAGCAGAAATGGCTTATCTAATGAGAAAATATCTTCCAGGAAAACCAATTATTTTTAATTGTCATGGTTATGATAATTTTCTGTCTCCATACTTTAATTATTGGCTTGCCTCCAGATTTTTAAAAAAAGTGAACTGCTCTGTTATTCTTAATCCTTTTGATAAGGAATTATTTGTTGGAGCTGGCTTAAAAAAAGATAGGCTAATATTTATTCCCAATGGAGTAGAGGAGAAATTTTTTAATTTTTGTAAAGAGAAAAACAATGATAAAGTTGTAGGTTTTGTAGGAAGATTGGTTAAGCAAAAAAATATTTTGTGGGCAATTAAAACTCAGGCAAAATATAGGTTTTCCCCCAGGTTTTTAATAGTAGGAGATGGTCCCTTGCGTTCTAAATTGGAGAAATTAACAAAAAAATTGGGAGTGAACAAACAAATTCATTTTTTAGGTTACAAGGATAGTATAGAGAAGGTTTATCCACTTTTCTCCTATCTTCTGGTATGTTCTCGTAACGAAGCTTTTTCCTTGGTAATTTTAGAAGCTCTGGCATCGGGAGTTCCTGTGTTTATTCCTGAATGGCTCCCTGGATTAGTGAGACTTTGGCAGAATGCGCCAGGTGTATTTGTATTTGAAAATGGGAAGGATTCAAAAAGGCAAATCAATGATAAAGTAGGAAAAAACAAAGAAGAGAAAATTCAAGACTTTGCACGCTTCTTTGTTTGGGAAAATATATTCAAAAAATATCAAAAACTTTATTTCAGAGTTCTAAACGGGAATAGCTTATGAGCACTGCACGCAGACTATTAAGATATTTTCGTCCTTATTGGATATATCTTGTTTTGGGTATAGTTTGCATAGGAGTTACAACTTCGGCTACTTTAGCTATTCCCTGGATAATTGGGAAGGAGCTGATTGATTCTGTAATTTTAAAAGGGGGAAATTTTGCTCTTTTAAATTTTATTGCTATCGGGTTATTTGTACTATTTGTCATTAAAGGGTTAGTCTCTTATGGACAAATTTACCTTATGTCTTTAGTCAGCTACAGTGTAGTTACGGACCTTCGCAATTTTACTTATGAGCATCTCCAGCGTCTTTCTTTGAGTTTTTACAAAAAAAAACGCACAGGAGATATTATGTCTCGTTTGATAAACGATGTAGATGTAATCCAAAATACCTTCATTAATGAAGTAAGTAATTTTTTTGGCAATTTTTTTCTTTTAATAGGCGTTCTGGGGTTTATTTTTTATATTCACTGGCGTCTGTCCCTTTTTATCTTAATCGTTGTTCCTATTTTAGTTTTCACCATAAATAAATTTAGTCGTTGGATCAGAAAATCTAGCAGCTCAATTCAAGGGAAAATGGCTGATATTTCTTCCATTTTGCAGGAAACAGTTATGGGGATTGAAGTAGTAAAATCTTTTACTTCAGAAAAAATAGAAATCGAGAGATTTAAGAAAGAAAATATAAATAATCTCAGATTAAATTTAAAAAGAACCCGTGTGATTGCTATTCTCACACCATTAGTTGAAATTTTAGCTTTTGCTGGATTAGTTTCTATACTTTGGTATGGAGGAAGAGAAGTGATGGAGGGAGCTTTAACTGTGGGGGAACTTATGGCCTTTCTTGGATATATTGGATTAGTGGTTAGTCCTCTAAGTCAGATAAGTCGAGCTCTGGGTATTTATCAACAAGTCTTTGCTTCTGCAGATAGAGTGTTTGAAATTTTGGATACTGAGCCCGAAATAAAAGAGTTCCCTAAAGCTGTAGAAATACCGCGAATAAAAGGGCACATTCAATTTAAAGATGTCTGTTTTGCCTATAGTGAAGGGGGTATGGTGTTGGAAGATATTAATCTGGAAATGTATCCTGGGGAAAGGATAGCTCTGGTAGGACCAAGTGGAGTTGGGAAAACTACTCTGGTGAGTCTTATCCCCCGCTTTTATGACCCTACCTCTGGCTGCATTATTATAGATGGTTACGATATAAGAAATGTCAAATCATCTAGTTTAAGAAAGCAAATAGGCATTGTGCCTCAGGAAACTATACTATTCAATGGGAGCATAAAGGACAATATTACTTATAGTAAGGTAGAGGTAACAGATAAGGAAACTATAGAGGCAGCAAAAAAGGCTAATGCTCATAATTTTATTATATCTTTAGAAAAAGGTTACGACACCCCCGTAGGAGAGCGAGGAGTAAACCTTTCAGGAGGGGAGAAACAGCGTATTGCCATAGCAAGAGCTATACTTCGAGATCCTCGCATACTTATTTTTGATGAGGCAACCTCAGCTGTAGATACTCAAGCTGAATTTTTAATAAGAGAAGCTATGGAAGGTTTAATGAAAGAAAGAACAACTTTTATAATTGCCCATAGACTTTCTACTGTTCAAGGAACAGGTAGAATTGTGGTACTTGATGAAGGAAGGATTAAGGAAATTGGTTCGCACCAGGAACTTATTGCCCGGGATAGCCTTTATGCTAAATTGTACAATATGCAGTTCAATAGGGAAAGAAATGAATGAGGGGAAAAATATTCAGACAAGTATAATAATTCCTACTTACAACAGGGCAAATATAATAAAGAAAACTATTGAAAGATTATCAGATCAAACTTACCCTTTCAATAAATATGAGGTTATAATAGTTGATGATGGCTCTATTGACAATACCAAGGATATTGTGAAGTCAATGAAGGTTCCTTACATTCTAAAGTATTTCCGTCAGGAGAAAAAAGGTGCCTCTGCTGCCAGAAACTATGGCATAAAAAAAGCACAAGGAGAAATTATTATATTTATTGATAGTGATATTTCGGTAAATCAAAATTTCATAGAAGAACATATAAATTATCATCAGCAGAAAGATAGCATAATCGTCAGAGGAATAGTTATTAATACTGAAAATATAGATAACTTAAATACCAAAAAAATGAAATTGACTGATATCTCTTACGCCTTTTTTGCTACGGGGAATACATCTATAAGAAAAGAATACCTCTTAAAAGTAGGTTTGTTTGATGAAGATTTTAAAGAATATGGATGGGAAGATTTGGAATTAGGGGTAAGACTAAAAAAACAAGGATTAAAAGTAATTACCAATAAAAAGGCTGTTGGGTATCACTATAGAAAAAAGCCAACGTTAACTGATCTTCCAACCCTGTGTACTAAAGAGAAGATGCGTGGACGCACAGCAGTACTCTTTTATCGCAAACACCCTACTTTCGAGGTTAGGTATATGACCCACATTAGCTCTTTTTTCTTTGGTTTAGATCGCTTATTAAACTGGAGTAATTGGATGAATAAAAAATGGGGAAAGAATCTACTATTATATCTTGAAAAGCATAACTCTCATTTATTATTAAACTTTTTTGTGAAGATAATTACTCGTCACTCTTATATGAATGGAGTAAAAGAGGCTTTTTATAAATGAAGGTTAAGTCTTTAAATGGAAAAAAATTTGCATTCATAACCTGTGTTAACGATAAAATCCTCTACAATCAATGTTTAAAGCACATTGATTCCCTTCATATCCCCAATGGTTACAGTATAGAGAAAATTGGAATAGTAGGAGTAAAGAGCATCAATGAAGCTTATAATAATGCTATGAAAACATCGGATGCTAAATTTAAGATATATCTTCATCAGGATACCTTTATAAAAAACAAGAGTTTTTTAGATGAGATAAAAAGAATTTTTATGCAAGATCTGTCTATAGGAATGATAGGAGTCGTAGGAGCAAGGTGCCTTCCTTCTAATGGAATATGGTTTAAAAATAACTGGTGGCATTGCTATGGCAGGGTTTTAGAATATCGTAGAGGCGGGATATTACAGAGCATGTTAGGACCCTTAAATAAAAGAAAGGAGAGAATTGTTTTTTTCAGAAAGATTCATGGTAAACTTATGCCTATGGTAGTAATAGATGGCCTCATAATGATTACTCAGTATGATATTCCTTGGAGAACTGATTTATATGGAGGATTTCTATATTATGAAGGTCCTCACTGTATAGAATTTATAAAAAGGGGATATAAAGTGATTGTTCCTGCACAAAGAATTCCCTGGGTAATGCATTATGGGTCCAGGATTGAAAAAAGCAAAGCGGAACAGAATGCTATCTGGAAAGAACTTAAATCTAATATGAAAATATTTAGGAAGGAATATAAAGATTATATTGGCAAAGACGTAAAAACATTGCTTCCTAAGCACTTAGGAAATAAAAAATTCTATGAGTAAGTCCTCTTACAATTTTCCAATATTATCAGTAATATTTGTAACTTCTGGGAAAAGACTTTGTTTTGTAAAAAAATTAATGGAGAGTTTGAATTCTTATTCCAACAAATTTTTGGAGATAATAACTGTAGACAATAACTCCTTCCCAAATGCCTCTGAATGGCTAAAAAAAAAATTTCCTTCTGTGGTAACCTTTAGAAACAAAGAAAATATCGGAACAGCAAAAGCATACAATATTGGGATTAATCTAAGTAAGGGTAGATACCTTACGCTTATCAATGATGATTGTTGTCTAAAAGACAAAGTAATAGAAAAAGCTGTAAATTTTCTTGAGCAGCATCCAGAGTTTATAGGACTTGGCTTTTCTTTGCTTAATCCCGATGGCACTCGCCAATTTATAAAGCTCCAAATCTTCTCTTTTCATCCTTATAATCCAGAAAAATCTCAAAGAATAACTTTCCTGGGAACGAATAATTTACTTTGTAGAAAAGAGGCTTTTCAAAAAGTTGGGTTGTTTGACGAGAATTATTTCTTTTTCAATGAAGATCTGGATTGGTCCTGGAGAGCCTGGAAAAATGGGGTTAAATTTTACTATAAGCCTGAATTTGAGATTTATCATGGCTATGGATTTTTTGAAAAGTCCTCGTTTAAGTTGGAGAGGTCTCTCACAAAGGATATAGCTGATTTATACTTTTATAAGAAAAATTTGCCCATTTTTTTTAAGCTTATAAAAGTTTTTTGCAAAGGGAGGTTAAGCCACAACTTAAGGAAGGTTAAAAAAATTGAGTTATATCATAAACTAAAACCATTGTTAAATATAGAGAAACCCGAAATATTGGATAACATCTATAATATTCAAAAAACACTTATGAATGCCAGTATTATGGCTTTACTCTCTACAATTAAATCTTAAGAGATATTTAAAATGCCCGTAAAAACAATAAGAAAAGTTACAAATAGAAAACTGTTTTGGGATAAAGAGAGAATTACATTTTTTGTGTTAATGCTATTTGTGGTATTTTTATTTGTCTGGCGTTTGGGAGATATAGTAATTGTTGATGAGGATGCGGCAGTTTATGTACGAGTAGCTCGAGAGGTATTGCAAACTAAAGATTGGATTACTTTACATTTCAATGGTCAAGCTTGGTTTGATAAACCACCTTTATGTATTTGGTTAACTGCTCTTTCTATAAAATTCTTGGGGATGAATGAATTTGCATTCCGTCTCTGGCATATATTATTTGGAATTGGAGGAATTATTATAACATATATAATTGCTAAAGAATTATTTGACCAGCGAACAGCTCGTTTTTCCAGTTTAATTTTAGCTACGACAGCTCAATATTTTTATCAAGTCCGCTCCCCTCTTCAGGATGTTCCTCTTACTTTTTTTATTGGATTGTCATTATGTTTTTTCCTGTTTTTCATAAAGCAAAAAAGGTATTTCTTTCTTTATTTACTTTGGTTATCTCTCTCTTTGGCGGTTTTAACCAAAGGATTGGTTGGTATAGTATTGCCCGGATTAATTATTGCATTCTATGTAATATTTGCTAAAAAATTAGTTTTATTGAGTAAAAAATCTTTTTGGATTCACTGTATTTTAGGTTTCTTAATTTTTTTAGCTATAGCCGCTCCTTGGCATATTTTAGAATATATTCGTCACGGAAAGGACTTTATTGATGAGTATTTTCTTATAAGAACTTTTAATCGTTATCTTTACCCAGATCTCAATCTGGGAGACCCAAATAGCATTGCCGATCCTAAATGGATATACTTGCCCGAGATATTTGTCTTTTTTCTACCCTGGTCAGGTTTTCTTATCTTTGCATTCATACATATATTAAAAAAACTATTTCAGAAATCTTCCTCATCTCTCTTTATACTTCTTTGGTTTATCATCATTCTGTGTTTCTTTTCCTTTTCCTCAGGACGAAAGTTTCCCCGTTATATTCTTTCTTTATTCCCAGCATTAGCCATTATTGTAGGACATTTTTGGAGCGAGTATCTCCAGAATTTTAAAGACCGCTTTTTGCACAGAGCCATGTCTTTCTCTTCCTTAATATCGCTCATTTTTATTATTTTTCTATTAGCCATCAGCGGATTTATTCTACCAAAGCTTTGGCTTTCCAATGAATATAAACCTTATCTACCCATAGCTATCCCCTTTTTTATTAGCTTTGGAGCAGGAATTGTGTTTTCGACAATGCTTTTAGTAATTCGTAAAAGAAGGAGCTCTTTTGTAGCTTTTGTAGTAACGGCTTTGGTTTCTTACGGACTACTTTTTTCCCTCGGGGCAAAGTATATTAATACTATTCACCCCACAAAGGATTTAGTGTACGAACTAAAACCTATAATTAAACCAGAAGATCGGTTGGCGTGTTACAGATATTTACCCAGGCGAAGTTTTGTTTTATATATCGATCGTCCGGCGAAATTTATTAATGATCCTGATGTGCTTTTATCTTTTTTTCAATTCCCAGGGAAAGCTTATTGCATAACCGATAAAAAAGAGTTAAAGCAATTAGGGCAATGGATGAGAGAACAAAAAATGGATTTTCATTACAAAATAGTTAAAGAAAAAACAGGTAAAGTGGTATTTTCCAATTATTCAAATAAAAATTGATGGATAAAACCAACTAATAAATGAACATAAGATGATTTAAGCTTCCGTCTTCCTTGAGAAAAATCGTTGAACAAAATTATACTTTGACTTTCTAAGAGTCTCTGATTTCGTGGTATCTTGACAAATCTCTCCATCGATATTAATATGCAGTACTCAAAATCGGGAAATAGTTAATAATGGAGCTAAATTAATGAAAGGATTAATTTTGTCAGGTGGTCATGGAACGAGACTTCGTCCTATAACTTACTCTCACCAAAAACAGTTAATCCCCGTAGGAAATAAACCAATACTTTTTTATGCCTTAGAAGATGTAATGAAAGCTGGAATATCTGATATTGGGATAGTAGTTGGTCCTAATAAAGAGCAAGTTATAGAGGCGGTAAACAGGGAAAACTTTCCTGCGAAAATCATTTTTATCCATCAGAAAGCACCTCTCGGTCTTGCTCATGCCATCCTTATCTCAAAACACTTTCTTGATAATTCTCCTTTTGTAATGTACTTAGGGGATAATATTTTAAAGGGAGGTATAAAAAAATTTCTCAAAACTTTTACTACCCAGGATTATGATGCCAGTATTCTCCTAACCGCCGTAGATAATCCATGTCAGTTTGGTGTCGCACAGCTCAATGATGATAGCTCGTTAAAACGATTAATTGAAAAACCAAAGAATCCTCCCTCTAACCTTGCTCTCTGTGGTATATACTTCTTCAAATCCACTATTTTCCAGGCTATAAAACATATACAGCCTTCCCGAAGGGGGGAGCTTGAGATCACTGATGCTATCCAATGGTTACTCGAACACAATTTCAAAATTCATTCAGATATTGTCACCGGGTGGTGGAAAGATACAGGAAAACCAGAGGACATCATAGAGGTAAATCAGCTCATTTTAGCTGAACTTGAATCTTATAACAAAGGAACCTTAAAAAATTCAGTAATAAGAGGAAGGGTGGGAATTGGAAAAAACACTCTCATAGAAAACTCCACAATAAAAGGCCCTGTTATAATTGGTAAAAACTGCAAAATTGGTCCAGATACCTATATTGGTCCGTACACCAGCATAGGAGATGATTGCCAGATAATAAATGGTGAAATAGAATCATCTATTGTAATAAATGGTGCTAAAATATGTTGTAAAAAGAAAATCGTAGATAGCCTTATTGGAAAAGATGTTAAAATTTTAGAGCGCAGTCAGCTTCCAAGAGGCTACAAATTTGTTATAGGAGATAATTCAGAGGTTGAGATATGATAAAAGATGTTGAAATAAAGAAATTGAAATTTATGTCGGATGAGAGAGGGTGGCTGATAGAAATCTTGAGATGTGATGATGAGATATTTGAAAAATTTGGTCAGGTTTATATAACGACTGCTTATTCCGGAGTAGTTAAAGCCTGGCATTATCACAAGAAACAAACCGATAATTTTACCTGTATAAAGGGGATGATGGAAGTTGTTCTATATGACGCCCGAGAAAACTCTGAAACATACAAAGAGATAAATGAGTTCTTTATTGGTGAGAGAAATCCCCTGCTAATCAAAGTCCCCCCTGTGGTCTATCATGGATTTAAAGCTATAGGAGATGAAACTGCTTATTTTCTCAGTGTTCCTACACTTCCATACAATCGGGAGGAACCAGATGAGTATAGACTTCCACCAGATTCAGATAAAATACCTTATAATTGGATTTTAACCCCTGGCAAAAAGCATGGATGAAAAGATAAGACTATTGGTAACTGGAGGAGCAGGATTTATCGGTAGTAATTTTATTTATTTTATGCTTAAAAAGCATAAAAATATCACAATATTAAATTTAGATAAACTTACCTATGCTGGAAATTTAGAAAATCTTGGAGATGTTGAGTCTATATATGGTTTTGCTTCCTTGATAACTAATAACCAGCAACCAAGAACTAAGAACTATACTCCAAGGTACATTTTCATAAAAGGTGATATCTGTGATAAGGAGCTGGTTGATTCTATTTTCTCTGGTAATTACTTCAGGGCTCAGGAACCGATAGCTAACAGCAAGGAACTACAAGTTGATATATGCATCAATTTTGCTGCTGAATCTCACGTTTACAGAAGTATCTTTGATTCCTCCCCTTTTATCGAAACAAATATAAAGGGAACTCAGGTACTTCTGGAAGCTACAAGAAGATATTGGCTCATCTCTAACGATCAACAACTAACAACCAAGCATCTGTTTCTCCAAATCTCCACTGATGAGGTTTACGGTTCGATAAAAAAAGGTAGATTTACAGAAACATCACCTCTCCTACCTAATTCACCGTATGCAGCAAGCAAAGCTGGAGCTGATCTTTTATGCCGTTCATACTTTAAGACCTATGAGTTGCCTGTGGTTATTACTCGCTCATCAAATAATTTTGGCCCCTATCAGTTTCCAGAAAAATTTATTCCTTTAGCTATAACTAATCTTCT
>JAUWJJ010000127.1 GCA_030607765.1 Candidatus Aerophobota bacterium | reverse complement strand
GGACATATATTATTGTTGAATGTAAAAGAGATGTCAATGCAAAGTAAATATATCATACTTTAGAGAAAGCTTTTGTCTATATCAGTGCCATTTTTTCTTGAAGCTAGTGTATCTACCATGAAAAATTGACTTTTATCCAAATTCTCTGTATTATAAATATTTGATAGTATTTTAAGGAGTATAAATTGCTGGCCAAGGTTTACAGTAGTGCTCTGTTGGGAATAGATGCTTATCCAGTAGAGGTGGAAGTAGATATCTCTCCCGGTCTTCCCAATTTTAACATTGTAGGGCTTCCTGACCTTGCCATAAAAGAGGCAAGAGAAAGGGTAACCTCAGCTATAAAAAACTCTCAATTTCCTTTTCCTACTCGCAAGATTACCGTAAACTTAGCTCCAGCTGATATAAAAAAAGAAGGTTCCTCTTTTGACCTTCCCATAGCTGTTGGAATCCTAAAAGCAACTGGTGTGATAGGAGAAAACAGTTTATCCTCTTATATAATCCTGGGGGAGCTGAGCTTGGATGGTATTGTCCGCAAAATAAATGGAACCTTGTCCATTACCCTGGAAGCTAAAAAAAGAGGGGTTAGGTCATTTATCCTTCCCCGAGATAATGCTAAAGAAGCTGCCGTGGTAAAGGGAGTAGATGTTTACCCTGTGGATAACCTTCCCCAGGTAACAGGATTTCTTAGCCAAAAGATCAGTATTAAGCCTTGCCAGTGCGAATTAAAAAAAGCCTTTCAAGATGCTAATGAATACGAAGAGGACTTCTCCGAGGTGCACGGTCAAGAGTATGTAAAAAGAGCCCTGGAGATAGCTGCTGCCGGGGGACATAACATCTTAATGGTTGGCCCTCCAGGTGCGGGAAAAACTATGCTGACAAGAAGGATTCCCACTATTTTGCCCGAGCTAACCCTTGAGGAAGCCATTGAAACTACCAAAATTCATTCAGTAGCTAATCTAATTAAATCTGGACAGGCCCTTGTTAGCACCCGCCCTTTCAGGTCTCCTCATCACACTATGTCTGAGGCAGGACTTATTGGAGGTGGAAGAATTCCCCGTCCAGGAGAGGTATCCCTCTCTCACAACGGAATTCTTTTTTTAGATGAGCTTTCCGAGTTTCCCCACCATGTTTTAGAGTCCCTGCGTCAACCATTAGAGGATGGAGTGGTAACCATTTCCCGGGCCCTCATATCCTTAACCTATCCAGCAAGATTTATGTTGGTGGCAGCAATGAACCCTTGTCCTTGCGGCTATTTTGGTGATCCAAATCATGAGTGTAGCTGTACTCCCTATGAAATTCAAAAGCACTTAAACAAGATATCCGGGCCCCTTTTAGATAGAATTGATATTCACATTCAGGTAGCTGCAGTGAGGAAAGAGGACCTTTTAGGCAAGGGAAAAGGTGAGTTATCCTCATCTATTAGAAAAAGAGTAAATAAGGCAAGGAATATCCAGCTTTCTCGCTTTAAGGGAAAATCAACTTACTGCAATTCTCAGATGAGCCAGCGCCAGATAAAGAAGTTTTGTTCCCCTCAAAAAGAAGCAGAGAAGCTTCTGCGCTCTGCCATATCTGAGCTTTATTTATCTGCAAGGGCTTACTACAGAATCTTAAAGATATCCAGAACGATTGCTGACTTAGATGGGAAAAAAGAGGTAAAATCAAGCCACCTATCAGAGGCTCTGCAGTACCGCTACTTAGATAGGCAGCTCTGGAGAAGGTAGAAAGAATTAAATCTTTTTTATTTCTGCCCACTCCTCTAACTTTCCTAAAGTATTCACATCTTCTTAAGTTTTTAGGTTCAATGTGTACAGTATCACCTATAGCCAAATTTATTTGACAATTTTCTCAAAATTTAATAATAAATAGACAGTTATTAAGCCAATCAGGGAATGTATGAAGAAAATAATCGCGAGCAAGATCGAAAGGTAGGGTAAAGTCTACAGCGTGCTCAGTTGAAATTGGTCTCCTCTACAAAAATTAAGTTTTCATCGACTTTTTTGAAAAAGTGCGCTCGTTGGTTAGGTTTTGACAAGCCTCACCTACCTATTTAGTTTTAAGGTTCCGTTTAATCAAGTAAGTTCCAAGAGAATAGGTGGTGCTGCCGAATTGTTTTATAATTAAAAGGTCGCTCCTTAATGTAGCACTTTTCTTCATAATGCTTTCAATGAAAATTCATACACGAGAAGTAATGTGAAACCAAATTTACGAAATTTCGTCCAAGCGGTAATAATCAAAACATCTTTTCCACCATTAAGTTTTCTTTATAAAATGCTCTATGCTACAGCTATCAAATTGGCTGTATGTATGCTAAGGAAAGTAAGAGGCGTGACAGTAATATATTTACGTCGCGGTATAGCCCTGGACGAAATTACATACGGCTTAAGTGATATAGATCTGGCCGTAATTGTAGATGATGAAAAAAAGACCGGAATGGAGTCAGTAAAAGAAAAAGTTAGCTCTACCTATAACAAATTATCCCGTTTTATTCCACTTTTCGGCCAGGTGAACAAAGAATTTGAATTATATTCTACTTCTGAATTATTCAGACTGTACGCCAATCACCCTTTTTTCAAATACAGATTCGACGACGGCAAATATAGTTGGAAACTACTATTCGGGAGAAACATAATAAAGGATTTGCCAGAATTGCGGGATAGTGAGCTATATCTTCCGGCAACCGAAGAACTAAAGACCTGGTGGTTGTTGCTAAGCGCTGAACTTTCTTTGGGGCGCAGTCTCCCCCTATTTAAAAGAAAATACCTTTGGTATAAAGCAATAGCGGAAGCCGCAAAGGTGTATCTATTTGTCTGTTGTGGAGAAAAGGGGGTTTCCAGAGAAGCGGCGTTACAGAGAGTGAAAACGTATCTCAACGAAGAGCAAAACCGATGTATCGATCAGGTGCGAAGGTATGCGAAAAATCTCACTGCACGAGACCAGTTCGTAGTAAATGATCTGATAAAATTGTTTGTTGAGCTGACCCAATCTGCATTTAGGGAGATGGAGAGAAAAGCTTATAAGTGTGCAACCAAAAAAAGAGCTATATTACATAGTTTTAGCTATGATGATTTAATTATAGATAAAAAGATTTCCAAGGAAGTAGAAAAAATAGAGAATTACATTGGAAAAGAATTGGCATCGTATCTTAACTATATTGCCTTAATCCCCCAGATTTATTTCGGGCTCTATGTACTGAATAACTTCGACATAGACTCTATGCACATTGTGTTAGTTCAAAGGAAATTTATACCCTTTAAGAGGTTAAGAGATTTGCTTTCTCTCCTTGAGAAATACTCCTCTGTCCAACTGATTGAGCCTTTGATTGAAAATGGTAACATTGCTTTTTCACTGCAGCCAGGAACAAATTATGAGCCTATTAGGAGCCCAAAACAGTATCCATTGTTTTTTACTTTAATGAACTATTGCCCATTAGATATAATTAAAAAACCGGATGGGAGAAAAACTTTTCTATGTGATCTGCCTCCCGATTTTGAGGATTGTATCCAAAGGAGAGTCACCAGAATAAATGATTTAGTTTCAAATCCGAATGTCTACAAGATGAAACCTCTGGATTTTCTCAGATTTTTCTGGGCAGCTACCAGAACCAAACTATTGAACCGTGCCTTAGAAAATGACCATATAGATATTCCTCTAATTAGTAAACAAATCTGCGATAGGGCAAGTCATTTTTCCCCCGAAGATTCGGAATGGCTTAATAATCTGCACCAGGAGTACAGTAGGGAGCTACAGGGGAAAGAATCTCAGGTATATCGTTTTTTTACCGAATCCATAGATTTCTTGAAAAGGATTTGATTCCAACTTTTATCCACAGGTAAGATAGGAGAACAAGATGAAAAAGAGTTTGTCTATTTCTGTTGTGATCGTAACATTAAATAGAGCTGAGTTATTGCAGGACACATTGGTGTCCCTTGTCCGGCAAGAGCGGCAACCGGATGAGGTTATAGTTGTTGATAATGGTTCAACCGATAATACCAAGGAGATAGTTCTGAGTTTTAGAAATAAGCTGAACATCAAATATGTTTATGAAGGACAAAGGGGGATACCTCATGCAAGAAATGCCGGAATTGGAAATGTAACCAAAGACATCATCGCTTTCACCGATGATGATTGTGTGGCGGATAGAAATTGGCTAAAGTATCTGGAAATTCCTTTTATTAAAGATCCTCATATCGGTATCGTCGGGGGAGAGGTATCTTATTTGAAGACGGAACAAAGTATCGTGGATGAGTTTTATAGCAAAAATATGTCCATAAGAGACATCAAATAGGAAACTAAGATGATTATACAGATATTATCTAACTTTTTTGATGAAGGATATCTGAAAAAGAATGTGGACTTTTTAATTTCTTCCTTTTTTTCTGGATCAAATGTAGCTTTTCGCCGAGAAATCTTTAAGGACATAGGTCTGTATGATGTAAATTGTGCTACAGGGGAAGATCAGGATATATGCATAAGGATAGCCAATTCAAAATGGGAGCTTTATTTTCAACCTAAGGCAATAATTGGGCACAAATGCCGAAAAACCATTAAGGCATTCATCAAACAATGGTACAACTATGGGCTCCACCATCCTTATATTTTTAAAAAACACAATCTAAAATCTTTGGTGGTGTATCTAAGAAAGAAAAAAATGAAAAGAGGAAGTTTATATAAACGCTCTATTTACAAGAAAAGATTTCCTTTGTATGTGGTGATTTTTGTTAGCCCTTTTTTAGTAATGAACTTGTTTTTACTCCTGACCATTTTAAGTGCATTGTTAGGTTTTAATATACCTTCCATT
>JAUWJJ010000105.1 GCA_030607765.1 Candidatus Aerophobota bacterium | reverse complement strand
GCCCAGACCTGATTTGGTAAAAAGTTCCACTATTGAGTTTGAGGGTTATAGAAATGTTTTTAAATATATAGCATTTAGTGGAGAAAAAAATTACAAAAATTTACTATTGTATCTACTTTCTTATTACAAAATAAAGGAGGCTGAATACAGAGAGCCAGAAAAACCGCCTCAGTTTGGAATTTATCATCCCAGGCTAAACCACCTGCCGACTTTACAAGAATATATGAATGAGTTTTGTGATCCTTGTAAGCTGACTAAAGGAATCTTATTTTATCAAAGAGATTGGGTAACAAAGAACCTGGACTTTGTGGACAGGATTATTGAAGGAATTGAGAAGACAGGTGCAAATGCTCTGGCATGTTTTGAAGCTGTTGGAAGTTCTACCGAAGACAGCAAGCATGACATGGCATGGTTCTTTGAAAATTATTTTATGCTAAATGGAAAAGCTGTTATAAGCAGCATACTATCATTGCTTTTCTTTTCGTTATGCTCTATTCAGAGGAATAATCCTACATATGTTGAAGATATGGAAAGAGATAATGATGAAAACTTCAAAAGAACATGGTTTTTGAGAAAACTAAATGTTCCTTTTATAAAGGTTGTAAATACTTTAAATAATTTCAGTGAATGGAAAGAGAGCAAATTAGGATTAAATCCTCTGGACATAATGTGGAGTGTCGCTTTACCTGAGTTTGATGGCGCTATTATCACAGTACCTGTTTGCAGCAGGGAAAGTAGTGAATTTGATCCCAAGACAGGTTTGAGGGTAGCAAGATATGCCCCAATTCCTGAGAGAACTGATAAGGCAATAAGACTTGCAATAAATTGGGGCAAACTTTCAAGCATTGCTAATAAAGATAAAAAGGTAGCAATTATTTTCCACAATTATCCTCCAAGAAATGATCAGATAGCAAGTGCTTTTGGGCTTGATTCAACACAAAGTGTAGCTGATTTAATGAAAGTTATGGGAAATAAGGGCTACAAGTTTGATTATATTCCAGAGACTGGAGATGAGCTTATTGATAAAATTTTAAAATGTGCCACGAATGATTTGCGTTGGAATAGCGAAGAAGAAATATTGGAAAAAGCAGTTGATGCTATTTCAAGCAAGGATGCGAAAAATTTTTTTAAATATATTCCTGATAAGAATAAATCGGCAATGGAAAAGGATTGGGGGAAAGCTCCTGGCAAAGTGAGGGTTTTAGAAGAAAAAATGTTAATCCCCGGGGTTATAAATGGAAATATATTCATTGGTTTACAGCCAAGAAGAGGGTTTTTGGATGATCCAGCAAAAATATATCATGACCCTGACATGACACCACCCTGGCAGTATCTAGGATATTACAGATGGATTAGAGATGTTTTTAAAGCGGATGCTGTTATGCATATAGGGAAGCATGGTTCGCTGGAATGGCTTCCAGGGAAAGCAATCGGGCTATCAGAAAACTGCTATCCTGACCTAGCTATTATGGATTTACCTAATATTTATCCTTATATTATAAACAATCCAAGTGAAGGAACTCAGGCAAAAAGAAGAAGCTACGCCTGTATAATAGATCATTTAATTCCTGTGATGAACAATGCAGATAGTTATGGCGAGATGGAGGAGCTGGAAGTACTACTGGATGATTATTATCATGTAAAGACTCAGGATCCCAAAAAACTTACTATCCAGCAGAAAGTTATATGGGATAAGACAATAGCAGCCAAACTTGATACTGATTTGAAGATAACACAAAAGGAAGCGTTTGCTGATTTTAATAAATTTCTAGAGAAGTTACATGGCTATATTAGTGAGATGAAAGACACATTAATAAGAGATGGGCTTCATATAATGGGACGACCTCCTGTTGAGAAACCTTTAAAAGAGATGTTTGCTTCACTTACAAGACTTGCCAATGGTTCTGTCCCATCCATTAGAGCTAGTGCAGCTGAACTATTAGGAATGGATTATGATGATTTGCTTGAAAATAGAGGTAAGTTAAATAAAAGGGCTGGGAAGCCAAATGCTGTACTGCTTGATGAAATCAATATAAAGATATCTAAACTGATGGATGAGTATGAGAAAAAGGTATATAATCCGCAGAACGTAGAGCAAATCATGGAAAAAGTTTTCAATAAGAAATCCAGTGATTTAAAAAAGGTATTAATTTATATAGGAGAGACGTTAGCTGAAAAACTGGCGAGAACAACTGAAGAATTTGATGCATGCATGAGGGCACTGAATGGAGGCTATACTCCTCCTGGACCTTCTGGAGCTCCGACACGAGGGTGTGCAGATATTCTTCCAACAGGGCGGAATTTTTATTCCATAGATCCCCAGGGTGTTCCCTCAAGAGCAGCTTATAAAGTAGGCAAGAAACTTCCTGAAGAGCTGATTGGAAGATTTATTGAGGAAGAAGGACATTATCCAGAAAGTATTGGAATGGTAATCTGGGGTGGCGGAGTTATGAGAACGAAAGGTGATGATATTGCTGAAATCTTCAATTTAATTGGGGTAAGGCCAAAGTGGGAGGATAAAAGCGGCAGGGTTGTTGGCTTTGACATAATACCATTAGAAGAACTTGGCAGGCCAAGGATTGATTTTACAATAAGAGAAGGTGGACTCAGGGATGCTTTTCCAAATATTATTTATTTAATAAATAATGCTGTAGAAGCTGTAATTGAACTTGATGAACCTGATGATATGAATTTTGTTCGCAAGCATTTTAAAAAAACATATGATGAGTGTATAAAAAAGAAAATCTTACCCGATGAGAGCAAGGAAATGGCTTTAGCAAGAGTTTTTGGATCTAAACCGGGAACATACGGGGCAGGAGTCTCTGATTTGATCGACGCTCAGAATTGGGAAAATGATGAGGATATTGCTAATGTGTATGTGACCTGGGGTGCTTATGCCTATTCAGAAAAAAGTTATGGAAAATTTATCCCAGAAGTATTCAGAGAGAGGCTGTCTCAGATGGAGATTGTTGTTAAAAATGAAGATACAAGGGAATATGATTTTTTAGACGGGGATGATTTCTACTCATACCACGGCGGTATGATAGCTTCGGTAAGAGCAATAACAGGCAAGGATCCCCATGCCTATTCATGTGATACATCTGATCCTGATAGAATTCAGGTGAGGACAATTCAGGAGGAAGCCAAGCATATATTCAGGGCAAGAATACTGAATCCAAAGTGGATTGAAAGTATGAAACGCCATGGATTTAAAGGGGCAGGTGACTTTTCGAGAATGGTTGATATTGCTTTTGGTTGGGATGCTACTGGACATGCACTGGAAGACTGGATGTATGAAGCTTTAGCAAATACATATGCTCTTGACGAAGATATGCAGGATTTCTTTAAGGAACACAATCCTTATGCTCTTCATAATATTGCAGAAAGGCTCCTTGAGGCAATAGAGCGAGGAATGTGGAGTGCGACCGAGGAAATGAAAGATAGCTTAAGGGAGATAATGATGGAAGTAGAAGGTGACATGGAAGAATGAGAGAGATATCGGTTTCAGTAAAGAACTTAACTAAGCATTATGGAAAAATTAAGGCGGTTGATAATGTAAGTTTTAATGTATTGAGAGGTGAGATCTTTGGTTTTTTAGGACCAAATGGAGCAGGAAAGACTACGACAATTAGAATGATAACTACAGCTACGAACCCAACTTCTGGAACTGCTTTGATTAATGATTTTGATGTGAGTAAAGATCCTGTGAATGCAAAAAGAACAATTTGTGTAGTTAGCCAGTATGTAAATATTGATATGGAACTTACTTCTGGCGAAAATTTAATTGTACATGGAATGCTTTATCGTATGAGAAAAAAGACTATTTATTCAAGAGTAGATGAGTTACTGGATTTTATAGAGATGAGTGATAAAAGAAATATAGCGGCGGCGAAGATTTCAGGTGGAATGCAGCGCAAATTAATGATTGCACGTGCACTGCTGCATAAACCGGAAATATTATTTCTAGATGAACCAACTATTGGGTTGGATGCTCAAAGTAAAAGAAAAATTTGGGATATGCTGGTTAGAATTAACTCTGAAAATAAGACAATATTTTTAACTACACACTACATAGAGGAAGCAGAGGAATTATGCGACAGGGTGGGAATTATTGATAATGGAAAGCTGATAGCTCTTAATGCTCCTAAGAATTTAATTAGAGAAGTAGGAGAAATTGCGCTTGATATTTTTGCTGGTAATAATTATTCTACAAATTTTTTTTCTAACAGAGAGGAAGCGCTCGAAGCAGCTAAAGGAATAAAAGATAAAGTAGTTATAAGGAGAACCAATCTAGAGGATGTCTTTTTGAAAAAAACTGGAAAGAGGGTAGAGGGTTGAATTTAAAAGGAATATGGGCTGTAATTTACAGGGATATCTTACGAGAAAAAAAGAGGGGTGCAAGGTCGCTTATTGGTATGGTACTGGGCCCGCTGCTTTTTTTTATTGCATTTGGTTGGGGACTGGGAAGAAATATAGATATAAGTGGTGTTTCTTATATGGTTTTTATCCTGTCAGGACTTATTGCAATGAATGGAATGAATACTGCTTTTTCTACTGCTACTACGATTAATGTAGAAAGATTTTACTGGAGGACGTTTGAGGAGTTTCAGGTAGCTCCTATATCTTATCTTGATATATCTATTGGTAAGATTATGTTTGGTTTAACAAAAGGATTTATCGGTTCAGTGTTAATATATTTATTAGGAATGATTTTTGGAATAATTTTAAAAATAAACTTTCTTTTTATTATAAGTGTCATACTTAACTGTTTTATGTTTTCTACTATGGCATTATGGATAGCATTTGTAGTAAAAGCTCATCAGCAGCAGGGAGATTTTAATTCATTTATAATGATACCAATGGCTTTTCTATCAGGAACTTTTTTTCCCATTGATAGGTTCCCATATGCTTTTAAGATAGTCTCTTTAATTTTACCTTTAACTCATTCTACGAATTGTATAAGATCTGCGGCTTTGGGCAGTAGTTTTCCTTACTATTCATTAATGGTTGTTATCGGATATACTATTTTATTTTTAATTTTTGGAACTAAATGTGTAAGGGACTTAAGTCTTTAACCAATGTTTTACAAACAGATAATTTTATGGCTTACAACTAATTGTAATTTGCAATGTAAGTATTGTTACGCTGCTGATATACATAATAGTGGTAGCGAGGATTTAATCTTAGAGAAAAAGAAAATTATTTCTAAGGATATAATCAGAAAAGCCATAAATCTTTTAAAGCTTGAAGTGGGAACTGTGCTTCAGATTTCAGGAGGTGAGCCCACCCTG
>JAUWJJ010000106.1 GCA_030607765.1 Candidatus Aerophobota bacterium | reverse complement strand
CGGGGAGGCTGAAGAATATTGCCCTGGCCTTATCTAAAATTGCCAATGACCTTCGATTACTTTCCTCAGGTCCGGAAGCTGGACTATCAGAGATCATTATTCCCCCGGTTCAGGTCGGTTCATCAATTATGCCTGGGAAAATTAATCCTGTAATACCAGAGGTAATTAATCAAATAGCCTACAAGGTCTGCGGAAATGATTTAGCTATTTCTATGGCTCTGGAACGAGGAGAACTGGAGTTAAATATTATGGAACCGGTGATGATACTTTGTCTTTTAGAATCTATCGAGATATTGAAGAACGGCATAAAAGTTTTTGGTGAAAAATGTATTAAATATCTTAAAGCTAACGAAAAGGTATGTAGAAAATACGCTAATTCAAGCATCACCGTTTACACGATGCTCAGTGAAAGATTGGGCTATAATCAAGTAAGTAAGTTAATTAAAGAGTCCAAAGATAAAGGGATTGACATTAAAGATTTAATCTTGAAAAAGAAAATACTGACCAGGTGCGAATTAGAGGACTGTTTGAAGATAAACTTGATTAGTAAGGAGAAAACTTTATGAGAGAAAAGATAATTGGAATTTTAGGAGGAATGGGTGTCTGAATTATTAGAGAAAGCGAAGAGACTTCATTTTGATAGTATTGTTATCGATGGATTGAATGCCAGCATTTTTTAATAAAGAGTTGCTGGAAAGGGTGAGAAAAGGAGGAATAACAGCACTTAATGCAACCGTATCAACCATTGAAGATTTTAAGGATACCATATCTAACATTCTCTTTTGGAAAAAAATGTTCTTAGAATTTAAGAACTTGATTATTCCTGTAACTAATGTTAAAGACATAGAGAAGGCTAAGGAGTTAAATAAAGTGGGGATTATTTTGGGTTTTCAGAACACCTCTCCATTAGAAGGGAATATTAAGTTCTTATCGGTATTTAAAGAAATGGGAGTTAAAATTATCCAATTGACCTACAATGAGCGCAATCTGGTCGGTAATGGATGCTTTGAAAGAGTAGATGGAGGATTAAGTAAATTTGGGATACGAATAATAAAGGAAATGAATAAACTTGGAATACTTGTAGACCTATCTCATGTAGGACCAAAAAGCACTATGGAGGCAATTGAGATCTCAGAAAAACCTGTAGCCATTACTCATGCAAATCCTCGCGCTCTCTTTGATTATCCAAGGAATAAGACAGATGAGCAAATTAAATTATTAGCTTCAAAAGGTGGTGTAATTGGAGTTACATTTTGGCCCTTCTTTCTAAGCAAAGGAATGAATTCAACTATAGAAGATTACTTAGATAACATAGATTATGTGATAAACTTAGTGGGTATAGATTATGTATCCATCTCCAGCGACTTTTTCTTAAATCGTTCCCGAGAAATGTTGCAGAAACTTCGGGCGGGAAGAAGCGAAGAACCTTCAACAGTACAGTTTGAGTGGCCTGTAATTTATCCTGAAGGGATAAGAATACCTGAGGAATTTCCCAATATTACTTATGGCCTTCTGAAGGAAGGTTATTCTGGTGAAGACGTCGGAAAAATAATGGGAAAAAATTTAGTGAGGATATTTAAAGAGGTGTGTTAAACCTCTTTTGGGCTCCAAAAATAAATAAGAGACATTTTGACACTGCTACTTCGTTAGGAGATTAAAATGAATAAGTTTTCCTGGACTGTCTCAGTGGGACAAGAAAAGGTTCTTCCTTATCTTGCCGGGGTAAAGATGGATGATTTTTTCCTGAAGCCAAAATCTTGTGTTAAGTCTTTTCAAATAGGACGGGAAAGGGTTAAAGAAATCTTTAATGAGGAGATAAATAATAATGAGATAACTCTACCTAATGTATCGTGTCCCCATCTTTCTTATGGGCATTTAGCTTGTTTAGGAGCAAAAATAGTCTTTCCAGAGGATTCAGAACCAGCACCAAAGCCCCTTTATTCTAACATAAAAGAGGGAATTAATGCCTTAAGGAAAAAAATCAAATTTGAAGATAATCTCCTTTTCCAGCGTTATCAGAAGATATGCAATCACTTGCAAAAAGAATTCCCCAAAGAGAAAATCAGTTTTAGTGGTTTTGGTTATGAAGGTCCTATTACCTCTGCCGTTCTTTTGCGAGGACAAAACTTTTTTTTAGATATTTATGATCATCCAAAATTAACAAAAGAATTTCTTAATTTATTGACTCAAAGTATTATTGAGTTTGTTCACTTTTCCCGCAAGTTGAATGATCAACCAGAGATAAATAAAAAAGGAAGTGGTCTTGCTGATGATTTTTCCAGCCTTATCTCACCTTCCCTCTGGCCTGAATTTGTAGTTCCTTATTGGGATAAATATTACCAGGGTATCACTACGGGGTCCCGCACAATTCATGTTGAAAATTTAAATCCTGAGCATTTAAAGTATTTAGAAGAGATTGGTGTGGTCTTTTACGATCCATCGGATTCACCTAAACTTACTCCTAATATTATCCGGGATAGAATTAACATTCCTTTTATGTGGCGACTTCATTCTTTTCAAATTCCGACAATGTCCAGGGAAGATATAAGAAATTGGGTTTTTCAAAGTGTAGATCAAGGAGCAAGCCATATTTACACCTCCATTGATAGGAATATATTAGAAGGAGATAATCCTGAGAAAATAAGAGCCTTTGTTAAGGCAGCCAAGGAGGCTAAAAATGATTGATATTCATACTCATCTGGGTAGAGGTGCAGTTAAAGATGAACCGGTAATTGATGAGAATGAACTCTTACGACGAATGGATGAACTAGGCATTGAGAAAGCAGTGGTTCTTCCCCGAGGATGTAGCCCAGAAGGACACTTTTTCCACTTTACTACCGATGATGTTCTTAAAGTTTATCGTCGTTATCCAGATCGTATCATTCCTTTTTATAAACCTGATCCTCGAAATGGTAATAATTCACCTGATACTGATTTTTCCTGGGTTTTAGAGGAATATAAAGAAGCGGGATGCAAAGGAATAGGTGAGATAACCGCTAACCTCTATATAGATGATCCCCGGTATAAGAACCTCTTTTATCAATGTGGTAAAGCTGGACTTCCTATAATCTTCCACTTAGCAGTTAAAATTGGAGGTGTTTATGGAGCGGTTGATGATATAAGATTACCTCGCTTGGAGAAGATATTATCTGAAATACCAAATACTATCTTTATTGGTCATGCTATGGGTTTCTGGTCAGAAATTTCCTCCGAGGTAGATGAAGAAACAAGAAGTGGTTATCCTAAAGGACCAATTAAGAGCTCTGGGAGAGTGCCAGAGCTCTTAAAGAAATATCCAAATCTTTATGGAGACCTCTCTGCAGGAAGTGGATTCAATGCTATCAGTCGAGATCCAGAATATGGCTACAAGTTCCTGGAAGAATTCCAGGATAAACTTCTTTTTGGCACAGATATCTGTCATGTGAATCAGAAGGTTCCTATTGTCCCTTACTTAAAAGATGCCCTGAATAGAGAAAAAATTTCTAAGGTAGCTTTTAACAAAATAACAAAGAAGAATGCGGAAAGGCTATTAGGATTGTAAGCTCTAAAAAAACAATTAGAAGAAGAAACCATAATATGAATATATTATATCTACTGGGTACAGGTACTCCCACACCTACAAAATCGCGATTTGGAACCTCCTATGTTTTAAAGTTAGATAAGGACTATCTGATGTTTGATTGTGGACCAGCCACCACATATAAGCTCGTTAAGGTTGGTTTATTCCCCACACAGATTGATTATCTCTTTTTTACCCATCATCATTTTGATCATAATTCGGACTATCCTTGCTTTTTATTGTGCCGTTGGGATCAAAGTATAGGCAAAGAACACAAATTACAGGTCTTTGGACCTTCACCTACAAAACGGATCACCGAACTCCTTATTGGACCAGAGGGAGCTTTCTCCTATGATTGGAAGGCACGTGTGAATGCTCCCGTTAGTCAAAGTGTGTATGTAAATCGCGGTGGGACTTTACCCCGTCCCGAACCATCCTTTAATGTCAACGATATAGGTCCCGGAAAAGTGATAAAACATAGTTGTTGGAGAGTAACTACTGCAAAAGCTAACCATGTTCAGCCCTGGCTGGAATCCCTTGCCTATCGCGTTGATTCAGATGGAGGGAGTATTATGTTTGCTGGCGATACTGGTCTTTGTGAATCAGTTAGTAAACTTGCTCAGGGGACTGATATTTTTGTCGTTAATTGTTGGGACCACCAGGATACGATGGAGAAAAATGGCGAAACACCTGGTCAAACAGGAACCCTGGATGCAGCAAGGATGGCGCAAAAATCTGGTGCCAAGAAACTAATCCTTACTCATACTGGTCCCCATCTTACCCATTTTAAAGGGGATTATTATGAATAAAAATGTATATTTTGAAGTCGGTATAGGGGAAACAGAAATAACACCACCAGAAGGAATTACTGGTCGATTAGGGATTAATCATACTCTTTATATAAAACATCCTATTTTTGCAAGAGCTTTAGCTTTCAAAATAAAGCAGGGAATAATTGTCCAAATAACTTCTGAACTTGTTGGTCTTAGTAGAGGAACCATAAGTCGTATTCATACGAAGTTAGAAAATGAATTAGGACTCGATGGAAATAATATAATTCTTACTTGCACACATACTCATTGTTCTCCATGGATTTGGGACCTTCAAGCTAAAGAAGCTGAGCAAGTTGGAATTAAGCTATTAGATTGGGATTGGTTAGATAAAGTTATCCAGGGATGTGTTAAATCAGCTCAAATTGCAATTGAGAATTTCCAGCCATCGGTATTAAAGGTTGGGGTAGCTGAAGTAAAAGATGTAGCAAGTAATCGTATTGAATTAGGGTGGAGAGGATCTATATGTACAGATAGTTTTGCCAGGGCAAAAGGTATTGGATATATAGACCCTGAAATACGGGTTTTAAGTGTTTATAATATAAAAGGCAAAGTAAGAGCTCTATTTGTAAATTATTCCTGTCATCCATCAAGTTATGGTGGAGGTAAAACTCAATTTGTCTCACCAGATTTTCCCTATCATGCTTCTAAACTTATTTCAGAACATTTTGGACAAAATATACCAATGAGCTATTGGCAAGGCTATGCAGGGGATATCAATGTTGGAAAATTCAATATACAGGGTTCTGAAGAAGAAGTGCAAGGTTTCGGTAAAAGATTAGCCGAAGGGATTATAATAGCACTCAATGATAGTAAAGAAATAAAGAGTAATAATATAATTTTTAAGACTAAAGATTTAGAATTACCGG
>JAUWJJ010000082.1 GCA_030607765.1 Candidatus Aerophobota bacterium | reverse complement strand
AGGTTCTTACTGATTCCAGAGATTTAGCCGATTACTTTGAGGAATGCGTAAAACTATTTCCCCATCCTAAAATAGTGAGTAATTGGGTGATGGGTGACGTTTTGAGACTGGTAAAAAGAGAAAGAAAATCGCTGGATAAAATAAAAATTGTTCCTGCTGGACTTGCTGAAGTCTTAGCTGAGGTAAAGAAAGGAACGCTAAGCGATAGTTTAGCTAAAGAAGCGATGGAGGCGATGTTTAAAACAGGAAAAGGGATAAAACAGATAATAAAGGAAAAGGGACTTCAGCAAATAAGCGATGAGGAAAGTTTAAGAAAAATGGCAGAGGAAGTAATTAAAGAAAATCCTAAGGCAGTAAAGGATTTTCAAAAAGGAAAAAAAGAAACTTTAGGATACCTTATGGGTCAGTTAATGAAAAAAACTAAAGGAAAAGCTAATCCAAAACTGGCAAACAAAATTATTAGAGAAAAAATATGAAAAAAGATTTCATCTGTATATGGGATTTAGATAAAAGCAAAATTTTGAATTTGTTCCAATCGGCTAACTATTTAAAGAAACTAATAGGGGAGGGTAAGATTTATCATCCCCTTGATGGAAAAACCTTAGTTATGATCTTTGAGAAATCTTCTACTCGAACCAGAGTATCTTTTGAGGTGGGAATGTATCAGCTGGGAGGAAAATCCCTCTTTCTCTCAAACCAGGATATGCAACTGGGAAGAGGGGAAAGCATTGAGGATACTGCCCGAGTTCTGTCCAGATATGTAAATGGGATTATGATTCGCACAACCGAGCACCAAAGAGTAGAAAGACTGGCCAGAGCCGCTACTATCCCGGTAATCAATGGTCTCACCAATCTACTTCACCCCTGTCAGGCTCTCTCAGATTACTATACCCTCTGGAGAATGGGTAAGAAACTGGATAAGATTAAGTTAGCCTATATAGGAGATGGAAATAATGTCTGTCACTCTTTAATCCTGGGAGCAGCAAAACTAAGTATATCAATCTGGATAGCTACTCCCGAAGAATACCAACCAAAGGAGAGAATAATAAAAAAAGCTAAGGAAGGGAAAATACATCTTTTAAGAGACCCTGAGGAGGCGGTAAAACAAGCAGATGTTGTCTATACTGATGTTTGGACAAGCATGGGATGGGAAGAGGAAAAAGAGGTAAGAAAAAAAATCTTTCAGCCTTACCAGTTAAACTCAACTCTTTTAAGTAAAGCAAAATCAGATGTTCTGGTGATGCACTGTTTACCTGCTCACAGGGGAGAGGAAATCACTGATGAGGTAATTGATGGGGAAAATAGTATTATCTTTGAACAGGCTGAGAATAGACTCCACCTTCAGAAAGCTATCTTATTAGATTTGCTAAAATAAATTGGAGGCTATTGGGAGGCTAAAGCCTCCCCTACCCAAATTTATGTGTTCTTGTGGGTAGGGGCGAGGCTAATCGCCTAAATAAAGTAGCCGCAACCTTTAGGTTGCGTGAAGATAAACAAAACTATTGCATATAAACGCAGGCTAACGCTTGCGACTACCAAACATAAGAAGGAGAAATTGAATGAAACCTATTAAGAAAATTGTCTTAGCTTACTCGGGAGGGCTGGATACATCAGTAATCCTGCAATGGCTCAAGGAAAAGTATAAAGCTCAGATAATAACCTATACCGCTAACCTTGGCCAGGGTATCTCCCTTGAAGACATTAAAGAAAAAGCTATTAGAACAGGGGCAAGTAAAGCCTACATAGAGGACCTAAGAGAAGAGTTCTGCCAGAATTATGTTCTTCCCGCTCTTCGAGCTGGAGCTCTTTACGAGGGAAAATATCCCTTAGCCACTGCTTTAGCCCGACCCCTTATAACTAAAGGACTGATACATTTAGCTGAAAAGGAAGAGGCAGAGACTATCGCTCATGGATGCTCGGGAAAAGGAAACGACCAGGTTAGATTTGAGGTAACAGCTAGAGCCTTAAACCCCGAAATTACCATCCTGGCTCCTCTAAGAGAATGGGAATTTACCTCAAGGGAAGAAGAGATAAGATACGCTCAACTGCATAACATTCCCATCCAGATAAAAGAGGAATCTCCCTATTCTATAGATCGAAATCTCTGGGGAGTAAGTATTGAATGCGGTTCCTTGGAGGACCCCTGGAGAGAACCTCCACCTGATAGCTATCAAATAACCAGATCTCCCGAAGAGGCTCCTTCAAAACCTATCTATGTAGAAATAGAGTTCAAAGAGGGGGTGCCAGTGGGGATCAACGGAAAAAATTGTTCTCCAATAGAACTCATTGAATGGTTAAATAAGGTAGGGGCAGACAATGGAGTAGGTAGAATTGATCTGGTAGAAAATAGATTAGTAGGGATAAAATCAAGGGAAATTTACGAGGCTCCGGCTGCCGTGATCCTTCATCAGGCTCATAGAGAACTTGAGGCAATAATCCTGGATAAAGATACCCTTCACTTCAAACCTATCGTCTCGGATATTTACTCGAATTTAGTTTACAATGGTCTGTGGTATTCTCCCCTTCGCAAAGCCCTGGACAGTTTTATAAACGAGACTCAAAAAGGGGTCTCGGGAGTGGTAAGGATGAGACTTTTTAAGGGAAATTGTCAGGTAACAGGCAGAAAATCACCCTATTCACTCTACGATAAAGGACTGGCTACCTATGGAGAAGAAGATGTTTTTAATCAGAAAGCTTCCGAGGGATTTGTCCAAATCTGGGGCCTGAGTTTAAAAACTATAGCTAAATTAAGGAGAAAAAGTTGATTCCCCGATATACTCTTCCCGGAATGGAAAAAATATGGTCTGAAGAGGAGAAATTCTCCAATTGGCTTAAAATAGAGATTCTTGTTTGTGAAGCCTGGGCAAAATTGGAGGAGGTTCCTGCGGATGCCTTAAAAAAAATAAAGCAAAAGGCACGCTTTAACAAAGATGAGATCGAGGAAATCGAAAAAGAGGTAAAACATGATGTAATAGCTTTTCTTACCAATGTAGCCAAATATGTAGGTCCGGAGGCAAGGTACATTCATTTAGGTCTTACCTCCTCGGACATCTTAGATACATCCTTAGCCCTGCAAATGAGAAAGGCAGCGGATATAATCATTGAAGATACAGAAAGATTAATTTTCAAATTAAGAGAAAAGGCTATCCAATACAAAAATACTCCAATAATGGGAAGAACTCATGGAGTTCATGCCGAGCCTATCACCCTGGGTTTAAAATTTGCTCTTTGGTATGAGGAAATGAAAAGAAACTTAAAAAGAATTAAAGAGGCTCAGGAGGAGATATCTTATGGGAAAATATCCGGAGCAGTGGGGACTTATGCTCATCTAAATCCTGAAGTGGAGAGGTTGGTCTGCGAGAAATTAGGGCTTAAAGTGGCCGGAATAACCAATCAGATAATTCAACGAGACCGACATGCCTTTTATTTAAGCACCTTAGCTATCATAGCTTGCTCGGTAAACAAATTTGCTCTGGAGATAAGAGGGCTCCAACGAACAGAAATAAGTGAGATGGAAGAAGGATTTGGAAAAAGACAAAAGGGATCCTCAGCTATGCCCCATAAGAAAAATCCCATATCTTGCGAGCAGATATGTGGACTGGCAAGACTGGTAAGAAGTAACCTGCAGGCGGCACTTGAGAACATTTCCCTCTGGGGAGAAAGAGATATTTCTCACTCTTCCTGTGAGCGAGTAATTATACCTGATTCCACTATCCTGGTAGATTATATGCTGGAGAAATTTATCCAGATTTTGGATAATCTCCAAATTTTTCCAGATAATATGATAAAAAATATGGGAAAATCCAGGGGACTTTTCTTTTCCCAGAGGATATTACTGAGGTTAGTAGAGAAAGGAGTTAGTCGCGAGCAAGCTTATAGATGGGTCCAAAAGAATGCTATACGTTGCTGGAAAGAGGGAAATGACTTTAAAAACCTAATCAAGCAGGACCCTGATATCACCAGATATTTAAGCGAGGAAGAGATAGAAAATCTGTTTGATCTTAATTACTATTTTCGCTGGGTAGATAAAATAATGCAAAGGATAAATTAGTTTGTTGATTCAAAGGAAGGAGATAAAATGGAAACAGTAGTACATTCCACAGCTATAGTTCATTCTCGAGCACAGCTAAGTGAAAAAGTTGAAGTAGGTCCTTATTCCATAATAGGAGAAAATGTCAGAATAGGTAAGGGAACTAAAATTGGTCCCCATGTTCTCTTAGAAGGGTGGATAAAAATTGGAAGCAGGTGTATCATTCAAAAAGGTGTAGTTATTGGAACTCCGGCTCAGGACGTAAGATATAAGGGAGAGAGAAGTTTTGTAGAGATTGGAGATGGAAATACTATAAGGGAATACGCCACCATTCACAGAGGAACCAAGGAAGATAGTGTTACCCGAATAGGTAATAACAATTTTATAATGGCTTACTCTCATATAGCTCATAACTGTTGGGTAGGGGACGAGGTAGTTATAGCTAATGTGGGGACCTTAGCTGGTTATGTTAGGGTTGAGGATGGGGTTGTGATCGGTGGGTTAAGTGCTGTGCACCAGTATGTAAGAATAGGTGCTTATTCAATAATTGGTGGATGTTCCAAGATAATTAAGGATATTCCTCCCTACACCAAAGCGGATGGTCATCCTGTAACTCTCTGGGGATTAAATACTGTGGGATTACGAAGAGCCAATTTCCCTCTTTCTACCAGAAAAGCTATGAAAAGAGCTTATAAGATTCTTTTTAGATCAAATCTTAATACTCAGCAGGCTTTAAAAAAAATAAAAAATGAGCTGGAAGGAATCTCTGAGATTGAATATCTGTGCAATTTTATTCAAAATTCCGAGCGGGGAATATGTAAATCCCGTTAAATGTTTGCTATCTAATGGGATAAAGAAAAAAGATGAGCATTTCTCAAGCTTTATTTTTAGGAGCGCTGCAAGGGCTAACAGAGTTTCTTCCCGTAAGTAGCTCTGGACATTTAGTTATCTTCCAGCATTATTTAGGCCTCAGGCAACCCCTGGTTTTCTTTGATGTTCTTTTGCACTTGGGAACATTGGGGGCAGTGATAGTTTACTTTCGAAGAGACCTATACAAGATAATTGCCTCCTTTATTTATTTTAAAAAGAAAAATTACTCATCCCTTGAGTATCGAAATCTTTTTTATTTAATAATTGCAGGGACAATTCCCACCGCCGCTGTAGGCATCATCTTACAAAAATGGGAAAATATCTTATTCAGCGGAGTTTTTTTGCCATCAGGGATGTTAATTCTCACAGGAATCCTTCTCTTAGCCGGGGAAAGAATAGGTAAATCCCGTAAGATAGTAAACATCTCTAAGGGTAAAGGTGAGAAAAAAAGAAAATTAAATTTAGTAGATGCTCTATATATAGGATTTATGCAAGGAGTAGCTATAATTCCAGGAATTTCCCGTTCCGGAGCTACCATCTCCACAGCTCTAATGAGAGGAGTAAAAAGGGATATAGCTTTTCACTATAGTTTTTTACTGTCTATCCCTGTTATTATTGGGGCTACAGGACTGGAACTAAAACAAGCTGTAGCTCAGCAAAATTTCCCTCCCAATCCTTTTCCCTGGATAGTTGGAACTCTGTTAGCTTTCGGGGTAGGACTAATTTCCTTAAAGATTTTTTATAGGGTGTTTAAAAGAAAAAAACTTTTTCTTTTTTCCTGTTACTGCTGGGCAGTAGGAGGAGGAATTTTATCCTGGGAGCTAATAAAACTGTTTAGAGGGTAAAATTAACCACTGAGAACACTGAATTCACTGAAAATTTTAGCCAATATTAGGCAGACCTAAAGGTCTGCACTATAGTGTTAATCATTTTTTATCAGTATCATGTAGTTCAGGTCTTTAGACCTGATGGATAGGCAGACCTAAAGGTCTGCACTACAGTGTTAACATCCT
>JAUWJJ010000023.1 GCA_030607765.1 Candidatus Aerophobota bacterium | reverse complement strand
ATGATGATACATCCTGGGAAATTGTAAGTTTGCCCTACACCTGGGATGCTAAAAAAGAGACCTGGTTTAAGAAAAAAGTGATCATTCCAGAAAATATTGACAGGATTCCTGTAAAAGGTTCAAGGGTAGAGCTTTTCTCTTCTGTGATGACTATTCCAACAGAAGTATTTATAGATGGGAAGAAAGTATTTTTTGCCGAACATTGGGCAGATTTTAGAAAACCAGGAATCCTTGTATCTAAAAGCGCATCCCCTGGAAAAGAACATATTATTACTATTCATACTTTCTCTGGAGAAGGCTTACCAGGTATTCCTATTATAAAGCTTTGCTACAGCAGCATAGATGATATTGCCTTTGAATTGACCTGTTTTATAGAAGAGCTTAAGTTTGCTCAAGATTTGCCTAAAGGTAAAGAGCTTTGTGAAAGAGCTGTTGCTAATACAAACCCGGAAATTATTTTAAATTTGGAGCCGGATGAATTATTAACTTTGAGAAATAAAATAGAAGAGGATTTATCTTCTCTTAAGTCTTCAGCAAAAGAGTATGTAATTCACCTTATTGGACATGCCCACATAGATATGAACTGGCTATGGTCCTGGGAGGAAACGGTGGATATCTGCAAAAGAGATTTTGATACGGTAACCCGTTTAATGGAGGAGTTTCCTGAGCTGTGTTTTTCTCAAAGTCAGGCGATAACTTACAGGATAATGGAGGAAAAATTCCCCCATATTTTTAAAAGGATAAAGAGGAAAGTAAATGAGGGAAGATGGGAAGTTACTGCTTCTACCTGGGTGGAAGGGGATTTAAATATGGCAAATGGAGAGACAATAGCTCACCAGATTCTCTACGGAAAAAAATACACTAAGGAAAAGCTTGGAGTAGAGCCTAAAATTTTATGGGAACCCGATACATTTGGCCATCCCTGGAGCATACCCCAGATACTTAAAAAAAGTGGAATAGATTATTATTATTTTATGAGATGTGGCAAGGGATTCCCTATGTTCTGGTGGGAGGGTCCTGACGGCTCAAAAGTTCTTGCTTTCAACAGCGTATATAATGCATTTATAAATCCTGAAGAACTTGTCCACCTGAGCAAGGATTTTAAAAAAAGATTTGGGACAAAAATAGCTATGTTTGTGTACGGTGTAGGAGATCATGGAGGAGGGCCTACCAGGAAAGATATAAAAATTGCTCATAAACTTAACCAAAAAGCTGTTTTTCCACATCTTGAATTCAGCACTACTAAAAGATTTTTCGAAGCGATATCCGGGGAAAAACCCAATCTTCCCATCATCAAAGATGAGCTTAACTTCATTTGGGATGGCTGCTATACTACTCATAGTGATATAAAAGAGCATAATCGGGAATGTGAAAGACTTCTTTTAGAAGCAGAAATAGTTGGTTCAATAGCAAAACTTCTTGGTGGAAACTATCCCAGCCTTAAGAGATTGTGGGAAAAGGCGCTTTTCAACCAGTTTCACGATATCCTTGATGGAAGTGCTATTCACATCTCTCATGAGTACTCAAATGAATTGGCAGAGGAAGTAGAAAGGAAAACAGAGAAAGCTATTTCTGATAGCCTTTGCGTAATTGCAAAGAGTATTCAAATAAAGCAGGAGGGCTTACCCATCCTTGTATTTAATCCCCTTGCCTGGGAAAGAGATGATATTGTGAGTCTATCATTGCCGGAGAATATACCCTCACCCTGTGTATTAAAGGACGAGGAGGGAAAGGTATACCCTGTCCAGGTATTAGAGGATAAACTTTTATTCACAGCTCAAAATATCCCTTCTCTGGGTTATAAAGTCTTTTATCTCACAGAAGGTAAGGGAAAAGATAATTCTATTATTTCAAGGGGACTTTTTCGCCTGGAGAACAAATTTTCTATCTTAGAAATCGACGATAAATCCGGAACCATAGCTTTTCTTTACGATAAGAAGAATAATAAGTTTGTAATGAGAAGACAAAGGAATGAGGTTATTGGCCTTCCTGAAAAAACAGAATTTGCCACTCCTGTTATGAATAATCTCCTTCAGGTGTTATATGAGAGTCCTCATCCTATGTCTGCCTGGGCTATAGGGCCTATTAGTTCGACAAAGAATCTTATAAAAAATCCAGAGATAGAGCTTATAGCCTCTGGTCCTGTAGTGGGAAAAATCAGGATAAAACATAAATTCAACAATTCTACCATTATTCAGGATATATCTATGTATAGAGATGTTCTCAGAATTGACTTTATAACTAACATAGATTGGCAGGAAAAAGCTGATTGTACTAAAGAGGCTCCCATGCTTAAGGCAAGCTTTACCCCTATACTAAATAGGACTAAAGCCACATTTGAGATACCTTTTGGACACATTGAAAGAGTAGCAGATGGAAGAGAGGTACCTGCTCTCCAATGGGTAGATATATCCGATGATGAATATGGAGTGAATTTATTGAGCAATACAAAATATGGATTTGATGTAAAAGGAAACACTATGCGTATTACATTGGTAAGAACAAGCTATGAACCTGATCCTGTGCCCGATATAAGAAAACATACATTTACTTATTCTATTTATCCTCACAAAGGTAATTGGAAAAGGGCCGAGACAGTAAGAAAAGGTTATGAGCTAAATCATCCCCTTATAGCTCTAATGATAGAATCAACAGGAAAAGCTAACTTACCTCAAAGTAAATCTTTTATCAGTTTAGCTCCTTCTAATGTTGTAGCAACTTGTCTGAAAAAAGCAGAGGATTCTAATGATTTTATTCTAAGGGTTTACGAGAGCAAAGGAGAAAAAACTGAAGTAAATATTAAGTTTGGTTTTACCATGAAAGAAGTCGCAGAGGTAGATTTGTTTGAAAGATTTCTAAAGAATTCCCATATTTCCTTCAGCAAGTGCAAACTTTCTTTTGCTATAAATTCTTATGAGATAAAGACTTTCAGATTGAGAACAGGATGATAAAACTTACGCAAAACCCCTGAACTGCATATCCTTAATGAGAAACTAATGAGTGGGATGGATAAAGAATTTTCGGGAAAACTATTTAAAACTCTGAAGGGAGGTGATGAAATGCAGGATCTATCTGTTGGCTACTATCTCAGATAGAATGGGACCAATTAATTGAAATGTAAAGGAAACTTGAGAAAAAAGGTAATGTCAAAAGTTTTATGAAGGAATTACAGGAGAACATTATAGATAAAGGAAAAGAGGATTCACATAGGGGGAGAGAAGTTATTTTGATGAAAAGGATGGTAGCCGCAACTTTTAAGTTGCGCAAGAGAAGACTAATGTATAAAAACGCAGGCTAAAGCCTGCGGCTACCAATTACAAAAAGAAGAAAGAACTTTTGACATTACTAGAAAAAAACAAAGGAGAGGCAAATGCGTAATAAAGTTTTTTTCAGATTAGTAATAGCAGGCATTTTTCTGATCAGTTTTATGGTGCCAGCTATTGCACAGAAACACGTAATAAATATTGCTTTACATGATTCCCCCTGGCTGCCTGCTTTCAGGAAGTTAGTCCCTTTATATGAGCAGGAAACCGGTAATAAAATTAAGCTCCATATCTTTCCTTACTCTGGATTATATGAGAAAGAAGTTGCGGAAATAACTACGGGAAGGAAGACCTTTGATATTATGTTTATCGATGATTCCTGGGGACCTTTCTTTTTTGGAGGTGGATACATGACTCCATTGAAGGAAATAGATCCAGGTTATGAGAAAGACCCTGAAATAATCGAGTATGACTATGCTGGCAGATGGTCCTTTGAAAAGAGATATAGTACTGTTGATGGGGAATTGATGGGTCTTCCTATAAATGGGAACATTCACCTGCTTTACTATCGTCCGGATAAATTTGAAGAAACAGGACTCTCAATACCACCGCTAACATGGAAGGATGTTGAATCAGCGGCTCAGAAACTCTATGATCTCACAAAACCCTTTTATGGTTATGTACATAGGGGTGAAAGAGGTAACCCTGTTGTTTTCAACTTTTTGCCTGTTCTTCGCTCCTTCAAAACCGATATATTTGCTGATCCGCCCTCTGATTGGACTATTACTATAAACAGTGAGAAGGCAAAGCGAGCACTCAAAATGTGGGTGGGGCTTACAAAATGGGCGCCTCCTGGCATCGGTAATGTGGGTCAGTCAGATATTATCGCTATGTTAGTCACTGGTAGAGCTGCTCAAGCTATAACAGTTGCTGCAAGTTGGCCCTGGATGGATGATCCTGAATTTTCAACCATTCCTTACAAAGTTGGCTTCGCCATTACTCCCAAAGCGGAAGATGGGGTTCATGCTCCGGCAATTGGTATGTGGATTATGGCAATACCAAAAGTCGTGGAAAATAAAGAGGTTCCCTTAGACTTTATGAAATGGGTTACAAGCTATAAAGCTCAAATGGAATACGCCAGGGCTAAAGCAGTTCCGATAAGAGCAGATGTGTACCGATCCTCTTTAGCTGAACAAAAGGAGTATAGATGGATGAAAGCCTATAATGATTCTTTTAAATTTGCCAAAGCCAGACCTAAAATTATGGAATGGTTCCAGATAGAAGATGTACTGGGTTTGCATTTGAACAGAGCTTTAATTGGTGGGGAATCATCGAGTGAAGCTCTGGATGCTACTGCCAGGGAAATTTATAAGATAATGACAGAGGCTGGATATAAAACTATAGTTAAGGAATGATTGGGTAATATATGCCGTCAGCCCACGTTATTTATTTAGTTGGGCTGACGGAGCGAAAAATATTCCTTTGGACTTGAAAGTGCCAAAGTGCTGGTGATTTCAGGAAAATCGTATGAGGAAAAAATACTTAAAGTATGTAATGATAATTCCTCTTCTGATACTGCTGGGTACTTTAACCATCTATCCTGTTATTTATCTTGTGAAAATGAGTTTTTATTCCTATGAGGTAACTGGTAGAGGAGTTATTTTACGATATATTTTTGGAGGAAATTTTAAAAAATTAGCAAAAGATTTAAATTTTTGGATTTCACTTAAAAACACATTGATTTTTGTAACGGGGAGTGTGTCGCTTGAATTTTTTCTTGGTTTGTGCTTAGCCCTTTTAGTGAGAGAACTAAGAAAAGGTGTTTCCTTTATAAGAGCAGTGTTAATGTTCCCAATGATGATAGCCCCTGTTGCTGTTGGATTAATCTGGAAACTGATGTACAATACCGAATTTGGCATAATAAACACAATAATCAGTAAGATTTGTTTTCAAAGACAGGCCTGGCTGGCAGAACCTAATCTTGCTATGCTCTCGGTTATAGTTACAGATGTCTGGCAATGGACGCCTTTCATATATCTGGTTCTTTTAGCAGGACTGCACTCTATTCCTGAGGAACCCTATGAGGCAGCTTTAGTCGATGGAGCTACTTACTGGCAAACATTTAGGTATATTACGGTGCCCTTGTTAAAACCTACTATTTTTATTGCTCTTCTTTTTAGGAGTATAGGCGCCTTCAGAGCTTTCGATAAATTTATTCTCCTTACCGGAGGAGGACCAGGAAATGTAACAGAAATCGTCAGTTTATACATCTACAAAGTTTCTTTTAGATATTGGCAACTTGGGTATGGGTCACTTCTCGCCTTAACAGTAATATTATTCATTGTTATGTATAGTCAATCTTATCAGAGAGTCCTGATGAAAAGATGAAATAGAGATGATTGAATTTCAAAAGAAAACGGGAACCATTTTATTAGCCATTTGCACTATTTTTGTTATTTTTCCAATCTTGTGGATCATTATTACTTCTTTTAAATATTTTCGAGATATTATGAGTGAGTCACTTTTATTTACCCCTACTTTTATAAATTACATAAGACTCTTCCGTGAGGGAGATTTCTTGAAATTCCTTCTCAATAGTGTGGTTGTATCCACATCAGCTACTTTTATTACTGTAAGTATTGCTGCTTTGGCTAGTTATACTTTTTCCAAATTCAAATTTTTTGGAGGTTTGGATAAGTATATTTTAGGGTGGCTTTTATTTGTACGTATGATCATTCCTATTAGCTTAGCTATACCCTTTTTTGTCATAATGAAAGCATTGAATATTTTAGATAATTACTTAGCTTTAATTTTAGCATATACAGCTATTAATATCCCTTTTGGCATGTGGATGTTAAAAGACTTTTTCGATACCGTTCCTGAAGAGCTTATAGATGCGGCCAGAATAGATGGTTGTTCTGACTTTAAGGCGTTTATGAAAATCGCTCTTCCTCTTATTGCTCCAGGTTTAGCTGCTACAGCCATATTCATATTTATTTTAAATTGGAATGAATTTCTTCTTGCCTTAATTTTAACCTCTTCTCCTAAATCTATGGCTATTCCTGTTGGTATGCCCAGGCTTTCCCAGCAATACTTTATTAAATGGGGAGAGATGAGTGCAGCTGCTGCCATTTTTGTAATTCCTGTACTTATTTTTGCTTTGTTAGCACAAAAACATCTTGTCCGTGGATTAACTTTTGGAGCACTTAAAGGTTAGATTTTGAGGGAAGATAAAAATTGAAAGACTATCTACAATCCATATCTATTGCTCCCAAGCGTATAAGAGCCGGAGATATTACAAGGCTAACGATTACTCTTAAAATTGGGAATAAGGGCCTTCCGGAAAACTCCTGCCTAAAATTAGTCATACCTTTGATGTGGACATTACCCTGGCACAATGAAGAGCACCTTAGAAAGATAGAAGAGTTTTATAGAAATAGCAGGCTTGTCCCCAAGGGTTCAGGGTATATAACTGTGCATGCATCTAATAAGACAAAGATCGAAGTTAAAGAGATTAAAAAATGGCGATATGTAACTTTCAAGGTGGTAAGTTCTTATGTGCCTGGAGAGGAAATTAATATAATTTATGGAGATCAAAGTAAAAGAGGCAAAGGAGCCAAGGTTCAACCTATAGCAATGAATAAGGTGAAATTCTCCCTGTTCATTGATCCTTTTAAAAAAGGTTAATTCAAGTATATAGAGGATAGCCCGGTTTTGACTGTAAGTCCAAATATTCCCGAGAAAATAAAAATGACTCTTCCTTCTCTGGTTCAAACAGGCAAGAGAGTCTCTATGAAAGTTAGTATCCAGGATAAATTTGGCAATAGCATTCCTGATTTTAAGGGAACTATCAGGTTTATTTTCCCGGAGAAAATAATCAATGGTTTACCTCGCCAGTATTCATTTATACCTGAGAATAAAGGAAAGATGATTTTCCCCCTAATATTCCAACGGGAAGGTATTTATAGAATGAAAGCTGAGGGAGAGAGAAAAGACATAATTGGCCAGAGTAATTCGGCATACGTGCAAAGGGAAGTTCAGAAAAGATTATTTTGGGGAGATATTCATGGTCACTCTGAACTTTCTGACGGTGCCTGTTCTATTGATTTTTACTACACTTATGCTAAAGAGATGGCTCATTTTGATTTTTCAGCTTTAACTGATCATGGGCATCAAGGTCCTCACCCTTTTTTTGAAGGAATTTTAACATTGTCGGATTGGGATTGGAAATTGATAAGAAAAAAAGCAACTGAATACTATAAACCAGGAGAATTTGTGACTTTTAGCGGTTATGAATGGACTGGAAAAAGGGATGGCAAAAGCATAGAAGAAGATGGAGATAGAAATGTTTATTATTTATATGATGCTGCCCTTTTATACAAGAGGAATAATCCTGACAGTATAACCGCACTTAACCTATGGGACAAATTAAAAAACGAAAATGTCATTATAATTTCCCATCATTCTGCTCATGGTCAACCAGGTGAATATGGAATGGGTACTGATTGGAAAAGTTATAATCTTTCGAAAGAACCAGTTGTAGAGATATATTCTATGCATGGCAGCTCTGAATGCAGGAAAAGTTCTCATCCTTTAATTGCAGAGAACGGAACAGGATACGTCCAAAATGCTTGGGCAAAGGGTTATAAACTTGGAGTTGTCGCTGGGAGTGATTCTCATACTCGTCCCGATTCCCCTGTAATTAACAATAATTATCCTACTCTCCAGTATCCTCCAGGATTAACTGCGATATATGCACGAGAATTATCTCGTATTTCAATTATGCAAGCGATAAGAGAAAGACACTGTTATGGGACAACCGGAGAAAGAATTATATTGGAATTTACCGTAAATGGTTATAGAATGGGTGATGAGTTTTCCCTCAGTTCCTCGAGGGAAGAACGTAAGATAAAAATTAGTGTAGTAGGCACAGATAAGATTTCTAAAATTGAGATAATAAGAAATAACATTGAGATATATGTTTATCATGGGAGTAAATCAGAGGAGAATATCGCATTTATTGACAGGGAAAATTTGGCAAGGCCATTGAATTATTATTATACTAGAATAATACAGGAAGATGATGCGATGGCCTGGACTTCGCCTGTTTGGGTGATTGTAAAGAAATAACAATCACCCAAAAATAGTCTAAGGAATTGACAGAATTTAAAAAATGGTCTACTATGATAATGATATCAGATAACGTTATCTGAAACATACATTGGAACCAATGAGGTGCAATTTTGAGAACAAAGGTAACCATCAAAGATGTAGCTATAAAAACAGGAGTATCCACCAGCACCGTCTTTAGAGTGCTAAGCCCTCAAAGTAATATATTCTCCATTAGCACTTCCTTTTTAACCACCATTGCCCGGTCAATAAATGAAATTGCTCAGGGAGCATTTAAGAAGATTAAAGAAGACAAAAAAACGAGGTTCGCTGAAGGAAAAAGAACACCAATTCCGGGATACAAAGCTAATAGTAAGAGATTTTTGTAGAAAAATTGATTAATTTGCTGATAACTTATTGTAAAGTCAGTTTTCTCTTGGAAAAAAGCTAAATAAAGCCAGAAGGAGGTGATAAAGCAGGCAGGCCATTAGTTGGAAAAAGGAAAGCTTATCAAAGAGAAGAGTGTCGAAAGATTAGTGAGTCTTTGAGAAGCTCTCAGAGAAATGAACAATGCCAATATTATCACGCCGAAATATAGGAGGCAAAACTAATGTTTAAAAGAGTTTTAAGTCTATGGGCCGTAGCTTTACTAATAGGGGCTGTGGTATTAGGTATCGCCTCTGTGAATGTTGTTGCCCAGGGGAAAGTTCGATTAATTTATATGACGGCAGGCGATGTGAATATGCTTGCTCTTGGTCAACATGTTTT